>JAKQYE010000270.1 GCA_023356605.1 Trichodesmium sp. MAG_R02
TGATGGTAATAAATGTTGATCATACCATTGTTCAAATCCCACGGCATTTAGGGTGACTTTAAATATAATTGGTGCTATTAAATCTTTTTCCTTTTTTCTTCTCCCGGCTACTAAATTTTCTTTTTTACCTCGTTTTCCCTCTTGCTCACTATAAACTTTTTTCCCTTTTTTTGACCAGGCATAAATAAAGTCTTGATTATCTTTATATTTATCTTAATTTAGATTGAGACAAATTTTTCTTGCTATAACATAAGTTTCACAAGAAAAAGCGTTCCACTTTTATTTGAAATAACTATAAATTCTGATTCATCTATAAATACAAGGCTTTTAATTCCAAATTTTTTGATAAAATTTCGTAGTTTCTGATAATATTTTATCCTTTCTTCTCTATTTCTTTCTCTATAACGAAGTTGTTTTTTTTTCAAGGAAAATTCATTCTTTTTAGAGCATAAAATATACCTGTAGGATTAACTAAATTTTTTAGATATGTCTGACAATAATCGACTCTGGATTTTGTTTTACATCTTTTTCTAATTCTTTCCAATCTGATTTTATTTGACGACTTTTTACCTGATTTGCTGACAATTTTTGGCGAGATAAACATCTATATATCGAAGCTCTTCCTATCCCAAATGTATGAGCTACCTTGGTAATCGTACCGCCATTTTATACAAAATTTATTACTTTTTGTCTTAAGTCTAAACTGTAAGGCATAGTTCAAAATAGTTTCTAGTTGACTTAATTTTATTATACTCAATTTTTGTTTCAATCTTAATTAAAACGACTATACTCCGCCAATACGAACTCCTACAGATAGTCTTTTTTTTTAGTCCTTGTCAAGTACTACAGACAGTTACTATTAATTATTTACCACTTTTATGCTGTTTGTTGTGATCTTTATTTTTCTCTATAAAGTATGAATTTTACTAAAGTTAATTATTCTATTCTTAGTCTTACTAAAAAACATATTGTTAAAATTACTTTTTGATCATTTAATGATTTTCATATGAATCTTTATTGTGCTACTCTAAATATTTTTATTAGCCTCATTACATATTCTAAAAATATTCTTTTTTGAGCTTTTTATTGATTCTATTTATGTGTTTATTCTAGCATTTTCTGTTTTTCTGTTTTTTCAACTGTTGACCATCCCTAATCTCTTTAATTCCCTTGAAATTTTTGTTATTTATCAAGGTTTCTTTGTTGTGGATTGAATAAATTTATAGTCATTTTAAATAAGAATGGAAAACTTTTTCTGCTGAAACGCGAGTTATAGCAAAAAATACTGTCTCAATCTAAATCAAAACAACTATACATTACTTTTTATACCTATTTTCAAGAATGCTACCTCCAATATTTATTCTCCTTTCCCTGTAATTATTATTTGGTTTTTAAATGTATAGATTTTTTGTTTTCCTGAGTAATATTTTTTCTGTTTTTCTTGGTCACAAAGTTTTTCTCTCTAAATTGTTTTGTACTGTCCACAATTAATGCTATAGCAATTAGGAATAATTTATGAGAATAAAGTCTAGCATTTCTCACTACAAGAGATCCCATAAATGGAAGGGACAGACCTTGGAAAACTTTGACAAGAGCCTGATCTTAATACAATAGTTGTAACAAGTTTTTAATTAATTTTAGTTTAAGGGCCAGGAAGAGACATTATCTTTAACTTTAGACTTTTGACTTCCCACCCTTAGGGGGTAAGGGTGGATACTTTTGAATCTGATTATCTTTCTTTTAATTGAACACTTTTATTCAAGAAATTCATAGATACTGAAATTATCAAATTTATAGAAAGATAAATCGCCATAATCAAAATAAATACTTCTACTGGACGACCTGTTTGATTATAAGTAGTATTAGCCACAGCATACAAATCTGGATAACCAATAGCTATTGCTAAACTAGAGTTTTTTGCTAAGTTCATATATTGACTATTTAATGGTGGAATTATCACTCGTAATGCTTGAGGAAAAATTACAAACCTCATTACTAAATCAGACTTTAATCCTAAAGATTTTGCTGCCTCCCATTGCTCTTTGGGTACTGCTTGAATTCCAGAACGAACAATTTCCGAAATAAAAGCACCTGTATAAAAGACTAAACCTACCAGTAAAGCTGAGAGTTCTAATGTTAAATTTAATCCCCCTTCTGTGCTTCCTGTTTCTGTTGCCATAGGTGCTTGCCAACCTAAAGCAAATATAATAATTAATAGCTCTATAATTACTATGGAAATTATAGCTATAAGTTGTGGTTGACCATCAACTCCAGTTTCTGTCATTAATTTATTCCGCCATTGCCAAACAAATAGAATAATGACTGCTCCTAAAAATAAAACTATTAACCATAACCAAACATTGATAGTATTTTCCGGCCAAGGAATAGCTATTCCTCGTTTACTCATAAATATTGGTCCTGGCAATTCTAATTTTTCTTGAGGTCTAGGTAGATTGAAAAAAACAGCAAAATACCAGAAAAATAACTGTAATAGTAGTGGAGTATTTCTGACCACTTCCACATAAACTCGATTCAAATTCCGCAGTAACCAATTCTCAGAAAAGCTAGCGATACCTGCGACTATCCCCACTATTGTCGTGAAGAAAATTCCTAAAATCATTACTCGTAGAGAATTGATTAAACCTGCTAATAATACTTTAGTATATGAGTCATTTGCTTGGTAAGGGATCAAACTTTCACTAATACTAAATCCAGCTTCATTGTCTAGGAAACTGAAGCCAAGCTTTGTACCTTGTTGTGCTAAATTTCGGCTAAGGTTGCTAATCATTATAGATACAGCCACAACAAAAATTATTATGACTAAAACCTGTAAGGCAATACGCCAAAACCTGTTATCTCGCCATAGGGGAATTTTTTGATTTTTGTCGTCAATCATTTTCTAAGTATAATCAATAATCAATCAAAAAGTAGTATAGATAGTGAATATTTTTAATTATATTTAGGCTATGCAGTACTCTTTCTATAAGTTATATACCAATCCTCAATCCGGTATGTAAAATCACTAGGCTTCTTAAAAATAGCTCCTTCTCCTATTCCTTCTGGCCTTCTCCCTCATACCTCCTGCTTTAAAGCAGGCTATTTTTTTCACAAATTAGATAGGATTGCTATATATAATTGCTATATATAAAGGTTTGATGCTATTTTAAATATATTTTTTACCAAAGTACCGTTATGAATTTATGAAAACAGTTAATACAAATAAATCCTCGGCTCTACCATCTCTAGAAAATAATCCCATAGAATGGCTCAGAAAAAATTTTTTTAGTACCTGGCACAACAGCTTACTAAGCCTAATATTATTCAGCCTAATTTTATGGGGCATAACTAACTTTATTTCCTGGTCAACAACAGAAGCAGAATGGCAGGTTATAAAAGTTAACTTGCCTTTATTAATGGTTGGTAGATATCCTAAAGACCAATATTGGCGTATCTGGTTAATGGTCAGTATAATTTCTAGTTTCTTTGGTCTTTCTTGTGGAGTTATTGCTAGAAACTCAGCTAAATTGTTAACTTTGCCAGTATTAATTTTGATCGCTGTTTTACCTGTAATTATATTATTTTTCCCAGTAAATTTACCTTTTAAGCTATTACTGATAGTCATGGTAATTTTAGTTATTACTACTGCTTGGATAGGAAAAAAAATAGGTATAAAAAATAGCAACTTAGGTCAATATCTATCTTTTTCTTGGTTGGTTGCTTTTCTATTAATTCTCTGGTTAATCGGAGGTGGGTTAGGCTTAAAATCTGTATCTACAAATGACTGGGGTGGTTTAAAGCTAACTATATTAATGGCTGTAGTTAGCATTTTTTTATCTTTTCCATTAGGAGTTTTATTAGCTTTAGGCAGACAAAGTACATTGCCAGTAATGAGAATATTTTCTATTGGTTATATTGAAATTATTCGTGGATTACCTTTAATTTCAATTCTATTTATGGGACAAATTATGATTCCTCTGTTTCTGCCAGATGGAATGCGACCTGATAGAATTTTACGGGCAATTTTAGGATTAACTTTATTCAGTTCTGCTTACTTAGCAGAAAATGTTAGGAGCGGTTTACAATCTGTACCTAGAGGTCAAACTGAAGCAGCAAGAGCATTAGGTTTAAATACTCCATTGAGTTTAGGGTTGATTGTTTTACCTCAAGCTTTAAAAGTAGCTATTCCTTCCATCGTTGGTCAATTTATTAGTCTATTTCAAGATACAACTTTATTATCAATTGTGGGATTAGTAGAGTTGTTGGGCATTAGTCGCTCAATTTTAGCTCAACCTCAATTTTTAGGAGATTATGCCGAGGTTTATTTATTTGATGGTGTACTTTTTTGGATTATTTGTTATGCTATGTCATTCGGAAGTCGGCAGTTAGAGAAAAAATTAAATACTACTCGTTAATTATAGCTATCAGGTATTAGCTAAAATCAAAATTATTACTTGTAAAGGATGTGAATTTTATTAATGTTCTTTTTTACCCATCCTATTCTCTCCAATTCTATCCTTCCTAACTACTCTGTACTTCTTGCTCCCTAAAAAGACTTTTTTGAGTAGACCCTAAGCAGATATGATTAAGGCTGGGTCTCTTTCCTCAATCTAATCCACACTTAACAAGAGAAAATGACGCAAGCAGAAACACAAAAAACTGAAACACCAATAGATATAGATACTAATATAGGAATCATTGCCACAGACGTTCAGAAATGGTACAGTAACCATTTCCATGTTCTTCGTGGAGTAAGTCTCACAGTAAAACCTGGGGAAGTAGTAGTAATTATGGGGCCGAGTGGCTCTGGTAAATCGACTTTTATTCGTACCTTTAATGCTCTAGAGGAGTTTCAAAAAGGTAGTATTATTGTTGATGGTATTAATTTGTCCCATGATTTGAAAAATATTGAGGCTATTCGACGAGAAGTGGGAATGGTATTTCAGCAGTTTAATTTATTTCCTCACCTCACAGTTTTACAAAATGTTACCTTAGCTCCTATCTGGGTACGTCGGTGGCCAAAAGTAAAGGCGGAAGAAGTGGCAATGCAACTTTTGGAAAGAGTCGATATTTTGGAACAGGCAAAAAAATTCCCTGGTCAACTTTCGGGGGGTCAGCAACAAAGGGTAGCGATCGCTCGTGCTTTAGCGATGCAACCGAAAATTATGTTATTTGACGAACCCACTTCAGCATTAGACCCGGAGATGGTGCGGGAAGTTTTGGATGTTATGCGTAGTTTAGCAGATTCGGGAATGACTATGGTGGTAGTGACCCACGAGGTAGGTTTTGCCAGGGAGGTAGCAGATAGAATTGTGTTAATGGCTGATGGGTTATTGGTAGAGGAAGCGATTCCAGAGGAATTTTTCCAAAACCCGAAGGAAGAGCGCACCCGCAAGTTTTTGTCACAGATATTGTAGGGAACATGTCTCAAGTTACTGAGGAACAGTTTTTTTTCTTCTTTTCTCTGCCTTGTTTCCTAAATCACTACTAATCATGACTTATGCAACGGCACTATGTATAGTGGCAATATCTTGAAAATGATAATTTTTGGCACCATATATAGCGGTACTGCGTAAGTCCTGCTAATAAGGGATGTTGTATGCAACATCCCTACTAAAACAAAGGAATGCGCATACCTCAATACTATAGCAGTTCGCCCATAGGTTGCGACAAATAAAAAAGTAAATAAAACTGCTTAATTCTCTTACCTACTCTCTGTTCCCTTTTCCCTATTCCTTAAAAAGCAGTATGATTTTTGCGCCCGATCACTCATAGGATTGCTATATATACTATGCCTATGGGAGTTCTTATAGTTAAATAAAAATTTGGGAATTTAAAGAACCAAAGGTGATCTTCTTCCTTAGGTAAAATGTAAGGATTCAGGTATCTCAAACCCACTTATAGAGTGAATTATGAAAACGACTGACCAAGCAATTTTATATAGTCACTTCAAATTATATTGGAAAACTTTTTCTGCTGAAACGCGAGTTATAGCAAGAAATACTTGTCTCAATCTAAATTAAAATGACTATAGTCTCATTTTCAATGCTGTCAAGGGGAAGCTTGAAACCTTATTTTTTGCTCAGGGGTAAGACTTTCATGATATAATAGTTATTTATTTGATAGGTTTATTAGATTTCAAACAGTGAAAAAATAGCTATGCAGTAAATATTATTATTGTTATAACTCTACGCAAATATGTTAGGACATTTCTTTATTGCTCCTATGCTTATTCCCGATTCCCTTACAACCTAAATTTATTGTGCTAACCAAAAGACGTAGTACTATATAAATTCTTCCCGACACTGAATTAAAAATTCTAGGGTGGGGCTGCTTAATTGTCTAAGTTGAAGATTTATAGAAACTCATGAAAAATCCCAATACAAAATATGATTTTCTAATTGTAGGCAGTGGTATATTTGGTATTACTGCTGCCGTAGAATTAGCCAAAAGAAAATATAAAGTAGCAGTGATTAACCCTGATACCATTCCACATCATCTGGCAGCTTCTACTGATATTACTAAAGTTGTGCGTATGGAATATGGTAATGATAAAGAATATTTCCGCATGGCAGAAATATGTATTGATCGGTGGAAAGACTGGAATGACTTATTTGGAAAAAAGTTGTACAACGAAGTAGGTTTTTTAATGCTGTGCAAAGACAAAATTGAAGGTGATTGTCACAGCTTTGAAAAATCAAGCTACCAAAATCTCATAGAAAGTGGTTATTCTCCAGACAGAATGAATGCTGAAAGTATTAAAGAACGTTTTCCGGCGGTCAATAATTCAGTTTACATAGATGCTAATTTTAATCCCAAAGGAGGTTATGTAGAATCTTCACTAGTAGTAGAAAAACTGACTGAATATGCTCGTTCTCTAGGTGTAGAGATTTATCAACAGCAAACCGCAGAAACTTTTATTGTAGAAAAGGGAAAGCTACAAGAGGTGAAAACTAGAGAGGGAAATACCTTTCAATGTGGTCATGGGCTGGTAGCAGCAGGTGCTAATACTCCCTATCTTTTGCCAGAGCTACAACCTTACATGAAAGTAACTGGTCATCCCGTGTTTTGGCTAAAACCTAAAAATTCCAAATACTTTTCGTCGCCTTATTTAAGTGTTTTTGCTGCTGATATTTCTAATTCTGGTTGGTATGGTTTTCCTTTTTTACCTAAGTATGGTGTTATCAAGATAGCTAAACATTCTAGTGGTATACCTATTCACCCGGAAAATAGCGATCGTCAGATTAAGGGTAATGAAGTAGAGAAAATGCGGTCTTTTCTGAAGATGACTCTCCCAGAATTAGTAGATGCACCTTTAGTCCATACCCGCAGATGTTTATATACTGATACCCTTGACGGACACTTTTGGATAGATAACCATCCAGAAATTAAAGGTCTTTCTGTTAGTAGCGGTGGCAGTGGTCATGGATTTAAAATGGCTCCTTTATTAGGGGAAATTGCAGCGGATGTTGTGGAGGAAAAATCACATCAATTTTCCCAAAGATTTAGATGGCGACATTTAACATCCAATACCCTTCTCTTTGAAGAAGCCAGATGTGTTGAAATCTAAATCAGGACTTATACAGTAACGCTATCTATAGTGTATTTTTGGTTATTATTTAAGATATATAGCAATCCTAAATTGGTTGCGACAAATCAGAAAGTAAAT
>JAKQYE010000271.1:0-4463 GCA_023356605.1 Trichodesmium sp. MAG_R02
TTACCTCGTTTTCCCTCTTGCTCACCATAAACTTTTTTCCCTTTTTTTGACCAGGCATAAATACAGTCTTGATTATCTTCAAATCCTGATTAATCTATAAATACAAGGCTTTTACTTCCAAACTTTTTGATAAAATTTCGAGGGAAAGCTGATAATATTGTATCCTTTCTTCTCTATTTCTTTCTCTATAACGAAGTTGTTTCTTTTTTTCAAGGAAAATTCATTCTTTTTAAAGCATAAAATATAGCTGGTTAATTAACTCCAATTTTTTTTGCTCTGTCTGACAACCCTCGACTCTGGATTCTGTTTTACATTTTTTTCTAATTCTTTTAAATCTAATTTTATTTGACAACTTTTTACCTTAGTCGCTGACAATTTTGGGAGAGATAACTATCTATATATCGAAGCTATTCCTATTCCAAATGTATGAGCCACTTTGGTAATCGTACCGCCATTTTCTACAAAATTAATTACTTTTTTATGAAGTCTAAACTGTAAGGCATAGTTCAAAATAGTTTCTAGTTGACTTAATTTTATTATACTCAATTTTTGTTTCAATATTAATTAAAACGACTATAGCCATTTCAAATAAGAATGGAAAACTTTTTCTGCTGAAACCTAGTTATAGCAAGAAATACTTGTCTCAATATAAATTAAGACAACAATATTTTAAATAAGAATGGAAAACTTTTTCTGCTGAAACCTAGTTATAGCAAGAAATACTTGTCTCAATATAAATTAAAACAAAAATATTTCAAATAAGAATGGAAAACTTTTTCTGCTGAAACCTAGTTATAGCAAGAAATACTTGTCTCAATATAAATTCAATGACTATATCAATTCGTGAGTGGGAATATCGTACATTGTGGGGCTAAACATGGTCCCGTAGGGTCAGGTCGTTCTATCCCTTTGGAAAATGCAGCAAGAAATATATTAGTCGCGGGTGGGCATGCCGAGACAAAAAAACGGACAGGTCAACCAGCATAAAACTACTGGGAAAGTAGCAGCAGCCTGTGAGATGTCAACCCACCGAGGGGTTAAGACTCAGTAGGAATGCCCCCCTTGCCTTTAGGGCGGGGAGAATGTCAGACTAGGCTCCATGGCGGGAGCTAGAGAGATAGAATAGGCACTTACAGTGGTTAATTTTCTGCTCACTGATTATCCGAATATGGTATTTTGACTTTTTGACTTTTTTAGTATTGATTTGTGGTGTTAAATACCAACAATTGATTTAGGATTGCTATAGGGCTTAGAAATTTATAAATACTCAAAATCTAGTTATCGAGTACTTCTTGCTTCTGAATTCTGAGTTGCGCCACCATACCAAACAACTTATCCTTTTTTCAGTTAAGATTTTCTGCAGCAAGAATTTTTTTTACTCACCTCTTTTCCCCAAAAAATTAATTCATTTCTTCGCGGATAAATCAACAATCTAATTGGATTAAGTACAATAGCAAAGTAAATCACTTTACCTAATACTAATTTTTTTTAGTTAGAGTGAATATAGTACTGTAACATTTAACCTATTTCTTTTTAAAGCTAACTAATTACTTATGGAAAACTTTAACAAGGTTTATCAGGCAGTTCTCCTTAACTATTACTCCCCCTAATCTTACCCTAAGTCAATTAGTCCAATTCTTATAAAATATCGATTGGCATTAGCAGCTCAGGTCAAAATAACTGTTTTATCGTTAAATGTCCGAGCATTTGTAGCAGAAATCAGAAGTTAAATTTGTAGCGCGGACTAAACTTGAAAGGCATGAGAATGTCGTAACCCCACTGGAGACTGTTATAACATTAACTGTTTCTTAATCTAAGACGATAATTTTTGTATAGATTATTGCTTGTATTTTCCTAAATTCCCACAAGGAATGTATCTCCGATCATAGGAGTTTTTATGAGTTCTTCTGTTAATCATTCCGGTAAAACAAATATGTCTCAAACGTCTTACAGGGCAGATCCTATTGAGCAAGCTATTAATAAATCAGATATTAAGTACAGTCTTTCCAGACCAATTAATGGCCTAAGCTCTGATAGCCCTGTAAAATCAATAAATGAATCTTCAGGCACGGATATGGCCAAAGAACACGATCAAGGGACTAATAATACTAATACTTTAGCTGTGACCGATACTAAACCACCAAATTCTCCCAAATCTAACCACCAGGAGCAAACTGCAACTGATACTCTGACTCAGAATATTACCACTGTACGACAACTTCCAATTGCTCCCCCTAGCGAGGCAAAACAGTACCGAGCTATAGGTTTAGTTCGGGGTCGTTATCAACCTTCTACAGAACAATTTACACGAGGTAGCTTACGAACACCAGATGATTCAGAAATAGATGCTGTATTGTTAGGCCGGGTAATGAGTTTATTAAAAAATCATTTAGACCTAGAATCAGAACATCTCTGGGTAGTTTATCCTCGCACCAGACAAGAAAATAATGACCTACATATTCAAATTATGGGGGTATGGGAACCGGAAACTCTAAGAAGAGCAAAAGCAAACTCCCCTAGTGAATTAATAAATGAAGCAGAGCAGCAAACAACTTCATCTCTAAGTATTTCTCAGACCCTTGAAGATAATGAAAGTCAACAAATACCACAAGAAACAGAAAGTATAGATGATTTTCAACAATCTGATATTGTTCCTAATCTTGAAACTCAGATAGATAGTTTAGATACTTTAGATGATGGTTATTTTTCGATCCGAGGAGAAGTAATTTATCAATCTCAAGAGGAAGAATATGTGGTAGTTAAGATACAACAGTCAGCACGGAAAAAAGGTGAAGAAACTCCCAAGTTTTTTAAGCTGAAATTAAAAGGATATTTAGGCGATCGCCCATTAAATCATTTCTGGGATTTACATATTCAGCGCCAGAACACATCTCTTGTTATTCAATATGGTAATGATATTGGTAGTCTATTGTTAAATAATCCTCGCCCATTTCCATCAAAAGGTAAAAGAATATTTAATAATAAAGATAATAATAGAAAAAGTAGTTATTCACGAGTGCCTCGTCCCAAAAGTGATAATTATGTAACAGATTCAACTCCTATTCGCAAAGTACCCCTTCCTAAACCAACTAAAAAAAAGAAAAACTCATCTGATCAAGAGGATTAATTTTCAGTAAAGTTAAAAGAATTCCGGCTTTTTTGTTAATAACTTAACTTAATGTTCCAGAAATGGTAAAAAAGTCCTGTCCATAGGAAGTTGAACAACTGATTCAGTTAGAGTAAATTCTCCTGCTTCAATCCACTCTTTTAACTCTAAGGCAATTTGATGAGATAGGAAAATACTCGCGAGGGGGGCGCTTCTCACAAGTTTCCCCTCTATTTTTATCCGCCCAGATTTGAGTTGAGCATAGCTAACTAGGCCAAAAGTTGGACGCACTCTCCGGGGAATAGAAAAATCTACAACTGGCGCCACAATATCTTGGTCTTGAATGGAACAGTTCGCCACTACTTTTTCATTCAAAACAGGTAGAGGAATCCCTACACCTAACATAATTGATGGGCCATAATTTTTAAAATAACAACCACGGACCCATTGAGATTGCATTTGTTTGGCATCTCCAATTAGGGCCAAAGTCGCAGCAGGTCCAATAGGAGTGCGATTAGAAAGACGTTTTTGTAGGGGAAAGTGCTGAGTACCTTCCCAGGTAATATATCCAATACCACCACCCAAAAATATCCGGGTACCAATACCAATTACTTCTAAGTCTGGGTCATTGAATAATGGGGAAATAGCACCGGAATTAGAATAAACTGCATTACCTAAGTTGGGCAGCAGAGGGCCAAGATAAGTATACAGAGGGCGATCGCCACCATTGACACCAACTATAAAATTTTGATATGAATTTCGCGGGTTAAATAAATAAAACTGATTAATCGTCTCACGAGTAATAGTAGCTTCAAAAGTACCTCGAGGATAACAATCTGTTACTTGACCAATTGCCCTGAGATGGACAGATTTACCTGCTATTAGGTCTTCGATTACATGGCCACCACCTCTTTCTTTAGATTCTTCAAGGTCTTCAGCTATTTGAGTGGCCCCAAGATACAAATCTACAGCTCCAAAGCCTGAGTAAGCTGGGATACCGTCTAGCCAACAGGAGCGAATTTTGATAGGGGGTTCAGTATGCCCCAAGTTAATGATGGCTCCAGAGGACTCCATTGGCTCAAAAGTTCCTGTTGTAATTACATCAACTTCTTTTGCTGCTTGGGTAATACTTGTTTCAATAATTCTGGTTTTGAGTTCTGTTATTGTCCAGACAACGGCTTTTTTTTTGGATATTTTATCGTTAATTTCAGCAATTGTTCTCATCTATTGATGGTTTCAGGGAATAGGGAGCATTGACTTAATTCAAGAATAATGATATAATACACTTCCTGTCGCGGGTGGGCAATCCGAGACAAAAAACGGGTAGGTAGGTCAGCATAAGACTACTGCCAAAGTA
>JAKQYE010000271.1:4563-7650 GCA_023356605.1 Trichodesmium sp. MAG_R02
GAAAAGCGGTCCCAAACGCTTTTAGCAATGGGATAGAGGTTGTTGTAGTTCACCCCGTAATGGTTACTCTTAATTAAAACTAGGTCAAGGAGTATTTTTCTATAGATTTAGTAACTATTAATATCCTATCTTTGAGGAGGAATATTTTCTAGTTGCCAGTTATCAAGAATATCTGTTATCAATAATTCCTTTATCCATACTTTACAAATAATTGTTAAAGGTAAGGCTAGTAAAAGCCCTAAAAAACCAAAGAAGCTAGCAAAAAATACTTGAGAAATTAATGTGATTGCCGGTAACAAAGGAACTTTTATTGCTATTAAGTAAGGGTTCAAAATATTACTTTCAATTTGTCGAATTAAAATGTAAATTAGTAAAACTAAAGTAGATTTTAAAGGTGAGTCTAAAAGAGCAATAACCATTGGAGGAATTATGCTTATAATTAGTCCAATATGTGGTATAAAAGTTAGTAATCCTGCTAAAACGGCTTGAGCGGAACTTAGAGGAATTTTTAATATAGATAAACCTATAAAACTGAGTAAGGCAATTACACTCATCTTAAATAAAGAACTAATTACCCATTCTCCTAAAGCTGTTTCACAATTATTTAAAATTAAGTTAACTCGTTGCCGATAAAAAGAGGGAAATAATTTGATAAACCCTTGACGATAAGTGATTGGATCTGACAACATCATTATGGTTAAAACCATAATTAGTACTAAGCTTAGAATTATGCCAAAAGTGTTACCAACAAATTCTCCAGCATTATTTATTAATTGATTAAGTATTGGTTGTAGTTGGGGAATAACTTCGTTAATATCAATATTTGGTAATTGTTCTCTAAGTCGATTAGGTAATTGATCTTTAAGTATATTCAACCAATCATTTAATTTGTTAATTCCTTCGGAAACAATAGTTATTAATTGTTCAAACTGTTCTGCTAAAGGGGGAACAATTACCCAGAAAAAGGTAATAATTAGTAGGATAAATAAGCTGACTGAGATTAAGACAGCTAGAGATCTCTTAATTCGGAAACTTTGGAGCTTTCTGCATAGTTTATTAAGAGTAGTAGCAATTACCATTGCGGTAAATACTAATAATAGTAATTGACGAATTTGCCACAATATGTATGTGGAAGCGAGGATTGTAAATAGACCAATCCAATTACCTATGTCCACGGGAATTAGAGTTAAAGTATAAGTAGAAAATATATGGGTTAATATATTGTGACATACTCAATCTACATTCTCAACTTGCTGCAAAAGCCGCCACCATAATAATATGCCTACGACTATGGGAGGCATAAGTACGGTAATTAGAGCGTTAATGGCTGTAGAGGGAATAGATAGATAGGGGCCACCATATTTAATTAGCAGGGAAAGTCCCCCGGAAAGAATTAGGACTTTGAGAAGAAATGCAGTTTGATTACTCATAATTTGCGATATAGCAATGTTAAATTCATTAACTTAGGCTAGACTATTTGGAGCTTACTATAACAGATACAGAATAACTACACTTATAACTCAGCCCTACTAATCAAATCAATATGAATAATCCGGAGTCAGAACTACAAGCAAAAATTCGTCAACAATTTGATGCAGTAACCTATCCTAGAATTCCTGTAGAAAAGTATCCTCAAAATGACTATGAATTACTTTTTCTTCATAATCTTATCACACCATATTATTTGAGAAATCAAAAGGTAATAGAAACTAAAGGCAAAGTAATTTTAGATGCGGGATGTGGCAGTGGTTATAAGGCGTTAGTCTTAGCGATGGCAAATCCAGGGGCGCAAATAGTCGGTATTGATATTTCGGAAAAGTCTGTAGAATTAGCTCGTCAACGTCTTCAATATCACGGTTTTGATAATGCTGAATTTCATGTATTGCCTATAGAAGAATTACCAAGTTTAGGTTTAGAGTTTGACTATATTAATAATGATGAAGTTCTGTATTTATTCCCTGATATAGTCGTGGGTTTGCAGGCTATGAAATCTGTTTTAAAACCTGATGGAATTATTAGAACAAACCTCCATAGTTCCCTTCAACGTCATGCTATTTTTCGGGTACAGGAAATGTTCCAAATGATGGGATTAATGAATGAAAATCCTGGAGAAATGGAGATGGAAGTTGCACGAGAGACTTTTGATGCTTTGAAAGATTCAATTATTCTTAAACGACAAATTTGGAATCCTGAAAAGGCAAAAGATGAGGAATGGATACAGATGAATTATTTGTTTGTAGGTGACAAAGGTTATACCATCCCGGAAGTTTTTGCTGCTCTAAAAAGTGCGAATTTAGAGTTTATTAGTATGCTGAAATGGCGACAGTGGGAAATTTTGGATTTGTTTAAAAGTGAGGATGAATTACCAGTTTTTCTGGGGGTGGGTTTGTCTGAGATTTCTGTGGAGGAACGACTGCATTTATTCGAGTTATTACAACCTATGCACCGTTTGCTGGACTTTTGGTGTGGCCATCCTCAACAAGGCCAGTCTTTTCTCCCTGTTTCAGAATGGACTGACTCTGACTGGCAAAAGGCCAGGGTACAACTTCATCCCCAGTTGCGAAATTCTCAAGCTAGGGAAGATTTGATTAACTGTATCAATAACCATAAGCCTTTTGAGATTAGTGGTTATATTAAGTCCCCCACTTTGTCCCCTATTCATATAGATGGTAGTATTGCTGCTTGTCTGCTGCCTTTGTGGGATGGGGTTTGTACTGTTGAATCTTTGGTAGAACGGTTGGTTAAGATTAGGCCATTAGATCCTATTACTCTGGAAGCTGTAGGTCAGGAGAGGGGGTGGGAGGAAGTTAAGGAGTTATTGGATACTTTAGACCCATTTTTATATGTGCTTTTAGAGTTTTAGATTCCCCCAGACCTCCCTTAAGAAGGAAAGTTTTGAGTCCGGTAGTGGACTGACACACCTAAAAATGTAGGTTGGGTAGAACGGAGTGAAACCCAACAAAGGTTTATTATGGCTAGGTTTCGTCCCTCAACCCAATCTACCCTTATTTCACTAAAAATGTAGGTTTGGTAGAACCAAGTGAAACCCAACAAAGGTTTATTATGGTCAGGTTTCATCCCTCAACC
>JAKQYE010000272.1 GCA_023356605.1 Trichodesmium sp. MAG_R02
ATAAAGAACCACAAGAATTTTTGGTAAGTCGCCCTCGGGCATTCCGAGACTTTGAATGGACTGCTCGGCAATGTAAACCCACTACAGAGCTAAGGCTCGGCTGTTTCCCCGTGCCTTTAGGCAAGGGAAGATGTAAATTATTTCTATTTTACGAAAGGAAGACACAGAATATGAATACCACAGAGTACTCCATAAGTAATGCACATACAGTAGAAACCCAAGACCAACAGCAACCAATAGACTCGTCCAGAAAAGGTTACCCAACCCTTGTACTCTGGTTTAGAAATTGGTACTTTTGGAGAAGTGTAATGGCAAAGTGGAATGAACTGATAAAGGGAAGACAGAATATCACGGGCACTACAGAGTGTATCATCAGCAATACATCAAAAACCCAAGACGAAATTCAAAACCAACAGCAACCAATGGCAGAATGGGATGGAGTGATAAGTGGAATTTCTATTATGGGGGATGTTGAAAGGGAAATTTTTAGATAAAATGGAATTTAAAAAATGAACATTACCTGATATCATACAAAAAGTATAGAGCTGAAGATTCTATTTCTTCTATTCTTTTTGAACCCCAAAAAGAAAAACTTCCTGACATTCGAGCTATAGATAAGGAATGGAGGTGAAATGTGATACACAAATGTTGTCGCTTTTGTAAACAAAGATTACATTGGACATTCAGAAATGTAACCGATAGAGTGATTTGATACCTATCCTCACTTGGGAGTTATAGTTAGTTCGTGGGAGCATAGTGGATAATCCCTTACTTTGGCAGGAATCACGGATTAATTTGACTCCCGGAAGATTTGCTCAGGGGTTTGTAACTGTTGGCTAAAATCTGAGATTATCTCTTAAAATCTGGAATTATCTGTTTTATGATACTAGGATTCAAAACTGAATTACACCCCACAAACCAGCAAAAAAGGCTGCTGGCCAAACACGCGGGTGTAGCGCGTCATGCTTACAATTGGGGATTATGGTTAACTAGAAATATCCTTACTCACAATTCCAATAATCCTGATAGTAAACTTAAATTTCCTACTGCAATATACCTGCATAAACTTTTAGTAGCAATAGTTAAACCTAATAACTATTGGTACTATGAAGTATCTAAAACAGCGCCTCAATATGCTTTAAGGCATTTATCCAATGCTTGGAAGCGTTGTTTTAGTAAAGTGTCGGGAGTACCTAAATTTAAGAAAAAAGGTAAAGACGATAGCTTCACTTTAGATGGTTCAATATCAGTAGGTTTTAATCATATCAAACTACCTCGAATAGGATGGATGAAAACTTATGAAGTTTAGATCGATAATGTAACTCCTAAATCTGTAACTATTAGCAGGAAAGCTGATAGATGGTTTGTCAGTTTCGAAGTAGACATAGAATGTCAAATTACTGAGAAATTGGCAGGTGTAGTTGGTGTAGACTATTGAGTTAAAACTTTGGCAACATTGTCAACAGGGGAAGTGTTTGATGGTGCTAAATCTTACAAAAAGTTAGAGTCTAAACTATCACGACTAAAAAAGAATGGGATTTTGAGTTTGGGAGGTAGCGATCGCCAATTCACTCTTATCCACCATCTGAGTTGATTATTTATTCATTTAAAGAGTTTTGGAAATAGTTAAAAATATGATAAAAAAGGGTTAGTAATTACAAATAAAAATAAATAAAAGTGAGTATATTAGGCTTTTATCAAGGCCATATTAAGCAAAAGTTGAGTCCATCTCAAGTAATAACATTACAAATATTATTATACGTGAGTATCAGTACATAAAACTGTACAGATATCAAAATCAAGTAATTATTTTCTCCTACCAATAAAATTAGAAAGTAAGGGAAAACATATACAAAGGTTTTGAACTTTCAAAGAGTTTAGCCGACCTTTATTTTGGTTTCCTTTAGTAAAAAAAATCAGAGAAAATTTATTTAGTATTTCCTCAGAATTAGTATTAATTTCAAATAGAAGTCAGTGGCAAAATACTAATATATTAATGATTAGTTTAGCTTGGAAAAAGAGAGCAATACTATTATATTGGAAAATTTTTGCTCATAAAGGAGCTAGTAATTTAACCGAGCAAAAAGCAGTAATTCGTCCAGTTATAGGATTATTAAAAGGCCAGAAAATCATGATAACAGCAGATAGAGAGTTCCATAGTATTTTTCTATCTCACTGGTAAAAAAAATATCACAAGCTTGATGTATATTTTGTTTTTAGACAAAAAAAACGACGATGATTAAACGAGGTAAAAAATATTGTAGCCTCTCGGAATTAAAAGTAAATGTCGGTGAAACTAAACTATTCTTGAACAAAAAAATAACCAAAATCTTGAAGGTAAGAACATATAATTTACTCGTGTATAAAAAATAGAAATATCGTCAAAAATCTGTTCTAGATAAATGGTATATTCTCTCCAATTTATCATCTCCTGAAAAGATAAAAAAAATATATAGCCAGAGAATGGGAATTGAAGCCATGTTTAAAGACTATAAAACTGATGGTTACAATTCTTGTCTCAGCTAAGGCTAATGAAACGAGATTGAATAATTTAATTTTATTAATAGCTATTTCATACACAATTAGTTCTTTTCAAGTCCAAAAAGTTAAAAATAA
This sequence comes from Trichodesmium sp. MAG_R02, assembly GCA_023356605.1. GTDB lineage: Bacteria > Cyanobacteriota > Cyanobacteriia > Cyanobacteriales > Microcoleaceae > Trichodesmium. The sequence goes on from JAKQYE010000272.1 coordinate 2,617, forward strand.
AGGGGTTCAAGAATATATATTAAGAACTAATGAAAAAGGTATAAAAGAAAAAAGAAGACACAGTAGTTTTTTTGTAGGATTATCTATGATTTATTGGGCAATAAATGACGATTTCCATGGTAAGAATTGGTAGAAGATTTAATGAGCCAAAATCGTCATAAATTACTATATTATCAAAGGGGGCTCAGAGGGATGAATAAAGTGGTTAATTAGACTGTAATTTTTGATTGACAATAAATTAATTCATGTGAGGAGTTTAATAATATTATATTCTCATACAGCTTGAATAATTATTCAACTCAGATGGTGGATAAGAGTAAATTGGCGATCGCTACCTCCCAAGCTCAGAATCGCATTATTTTAAAGTTGAATTATTATTCAACTTATTGTCTCAAATGATTACTATATCTACCATTAAGCTTACAAGTCAGCCCATGAGGGAAAATAGATTATAGATTGAGGTGATTTTATTTAACTTTGTAACATTTAAAATAGAAGACGAAGATAAGAATTGTTGGGGATTAAGTAAAAAAAATACTAAAACCCAGACAAGGTCAAAGCTTATTGTGTTTTTAATTCCTCAAATTCTCAAAACCTTATATCTCACATTCTGCACTTCTTAACATTAAATTAATACGTTTTATTAATCTATCGCCCCGAATCCTATTTTCTTATAAAAAATTAGTTCTTGTAGTTCTTGATAAACTTTATTGATATTGAGTTCTAGAATGGAGATTTTCCTATAAGTCTCTTTGAAAATGTAAATATACATAAAGATATATGAAGATGTGCAGAATGACTATATATAGTAAGCACCGACATTCCGCACTGCTTAAAATTAAATTAATAAGTTTTATTAATCTATCGCTCCGAATACTATCCCTGAAAGCCTTATAGCTATAGACATCAATTATCACTATTATAAATAATTGTAACTAATTTTCTCATGAAAAATTAGTCATTGATAAACTTTATTGATATTGAGTTCTATAACGAAAATTTTTCCTATAAGTCTCTTTGAAAATGTAAATATACATAAAGGTATATGGATATCTGTGGAATGTCGGTAGTAAACTTTCGAGAATTTTAAATTTTCCCACACTTAACAACCCCATTATATATGACATGGAACATTTAGTCTAGACTCGAATTGTACCCGATTAAATTTTAATAGGAGGAAAAAATGGTTCTTTATCTTGACTCAGGGATAGTAACAGAAGCGAGAATTGCAAGTAAATTTGGTTTTATATCTGGTGTGACCACTAACCCAACTTTACTCGCAAAGAGTGATTTATCTCCAGAAGCCACATTAAAGGAACTTTCAGAAATTGTTTCTGGAGAATTATATTATCAACTTATTTCTACTACCTTTGATGACATGATGGTGGAAGCGAAAGCTGCATTAAAATTAATTGATCATAAAATGGTTCTGAAAATTCCAGCAACTGCCACTGGTTTTCAAGCCTTATCTCATTTGTCTAAAAATATTAATTGTTCGGTGACTGGAATATATCATCCTGCTCAAGCAGTAGTAGCTGTAGAAGCTGGTGCTAAATATGTGATCGCCTATGTCAACCGGGCCACAAGATTATTGGGAGACGGTTTAAAGTTGGTACGAGAAATAGCAAAAGTAGTCGAAGGTAGCGATACAGAAATTTTAGCAGCTAGTATAAAATCTCCCAATGAAGCTGTGGAAACTTTATTAGCGGGTGCTAATCATCTGACATTACCATTTTCGGTTTTGCAGGAAATGACTACCCATGAGTTATCAGAACAAACTTTTAGAGAGTTTAATGAAAAAGGAAGAGGAGTTATGTTATAATTGATGGCGACACTAATTTGTATAATTGATATCCTTCTCAGCTTAAAGACGCAGTACTTTCTACCGAGCCACAGTTTTTTAGGGGGGTAAAGAAGAAAGTGCAGAAGAAATGAGCAAAAGTTTAGAGCCATAGGTTCAAACTTTAGTAGAAATTCTACTACTTGTTGATGGCGAATTAATACTGCTTTTCCAATTACTGTAATTGGCAAAAACCCTTATATCCTTGGCCTTATGCCTTATGCCAACATCCACGAAAGTATAAGTAGTATTCAGGCGGACATAATATAACTTCCCTCTTTGGGGGGTAAAGAGTAAGGGCCAGGGTGTATTCCTTATCCACCCTACCCTTAATCAATATTAGGGCTCTAAAAGCCTTTCATAATGAACTATTGCGCCATTTTTTTCTAGGATTAGATCTTAACAGATAAAAAAAGAGAGTCAACGGCCTTAAATTTCCGTAGTTAAGCGATCGCCAAATTTGAGAATGAAGCAGCCGTGCTATCTCCCCATCTGTCCTTTACAGCGGTTTTCATTTTAGTCGACCACACTAGGGACGTTCCTAGGAAGGTCCCTAGAAGGTTTTGGTTGTGACGATGTGGTTGATCAATCTTAAAGGCCCTGTAAGAGAATGAAAACGCTCTGGGTTAAAGAGCAGCTTACTTACTAGGATTCAGGCAGAAAAACACACCTACAGATAGTGTATAATTCGATATGTGTAGGTAATTCCTGTATCTATAACTTCTGTTTTTTCAACTTCACAAACACATCATAATCAGTTGTACGACTATTATGAACAATTGATGTCACTCCAATAGACTCCATACCATCTAGCCAAATTTTTTGATTAGCAGGTAACTGGGGAATAGAAAGATTTTTAGGGTTGAAAGTTCGACTAATATCAATAAAAAAGTTACCATGAAAAGGCTTTGACTCAAATGGTAGAGTTTCTTGTAATACCGAACTTTCTACCATAGAAGTTGTCGGTGCAGGCAAGATTTGATTTTCCACAGATCCTCCTAAAGTGAAAAATACCACATTCCCATTCAACCAACCACGAATTACGCTAAAACCACCAAATGGTGAAGTCCATTTCAGCACAGGTTTTCCGCTAGCAAAAGCTTCTCCTACCTCAAATTCTTTTTTCTTCATAGCTTCATCTAATTTTTTCAGAGACTTTTCAGCAGCGCCGCGATCGCTTACCTTAACCATAAACACAAACCCTGCAGAGAATTTTTCCAACTGTTTCTTATCTTTGGGAATAGGTAACAAAGATAGAGAATATTCTCCTGCCATCCAGTTGATAAATTCTTGATCTAAATCCATTTTAGTTGAAGTCTTCACTGCTTTACGTAATGTATCTGGGTTAATAGGCACAAAGGGATTAGCTGCTGCACCCTTAGCATAATTAGACCACATTTGCTGTAAGTTACTACCAGATATCATCATTAAAGCATTTTCTGGAACTAGACTTAACATTCCTGTGGCATTATTTTCTACGCTAAACTTTTTCTGACTGTTAGGTTTGAGCCAAGAAATTGCCTTTAAATCTATACCTTCAGAAACTATGCTTAAAGTTGCTGCGACTCCCTGGTTATCCTCAAGTTGTTTGAGGTTTTCTTCAGAAACAGGAGTAATAGATTTACTGGAAGTATAAGCAGCAGCAATAGGAACATTTACATATACCTGGGCAAAAGGTGCAGAAGTTTCCAGTCTCTCCATCACTGCCGTATAACCAGGAGCTTTTTCTAGAGACTGGTCTCCTTTATATATATCTATTGCTCGGTTTATTGCCATTGGAGAATTAGTAACTACCAAAAATTTATTTCCCAATGCTACTACGGAAATATCTTGGTTAGGTACTTCTTCAGTTTCTGTAATTTCAATACCTCTGTAGGTACGTTTCACTAATTTACCTTCTTTAGGAGAACGTAGTTTGTCTAAAATTTGTTTAGCTGCAACTGGATCGGCGATCGGCAATACCACCATAGTTGCTTGTTGAGCAGGAGGGGATGGTGAAGCTTCAGGGGTAGTTAGGTTGGTGGGTTCTAGAGTAGATTTGCGCAAAAAAGCTATTGCTACTTCCTTACCTACCCAAGGTTGAATATCTCGTTGAAAATTATAGCCATAAGTTGTCAGGAAGCGATCGCGCAACTGTCCTAAAGACTTTTGGAAAGCAGTTTTTGATTTAGGAGTGCCAAACTTTTCTAATTTTTGCCATTGAGTAGAATCAGTAGAAATATGTAAAGTCATCATTGTATCCTTGGGGATAACCTCGGCACCCACGGGCAAATTTACCACTGTTTTTTTAGAAAATACTAGAATATAAGCAGTTATACTACTGAAAATTATTGAGATTACTGCTCCTAATATAGTTAAAGGTAAGATCTTATTATCTTGTTTCATTCTTAAGCTAGGTAGGAATTATTTAATAATATTTGTACCAAACATTTGTCCAGATAGTATTATGAACAGGAATTACCGAAAAATTGGGTTTAAAGCCTTGCCCATAAGCGGGCGACTTTTTAGTTGATTTTTTTACAGGTCATGTTATCATGGTTTTGAGTTCACAATAAATATATTAGTCGCGGCTAGGCAATCCGAGACAAAAAACGGACCTGGAAGCAAGTGTAAGACTACTGCCAAAGTACCGATAGCCTGTGAAACGTTAACCCGCATCGGAGCTACGGCTCGGTAAGATGCCTCATGCTTTTAGGCCGGGGAGGATGTCAAATAAAAAATAAAATCTTACACCAAAGGACATATTCTCAAATGGCACGTCGCTACAATCGGCAAGGCAAAGAAGGATTAGGTAGATCGTCGCCATCAACATCCAGGCCCAAAAATATTCCTTTCAGATGAAAGGCCAGTCCAACTAGAAATGGCCCTCCAGGATGAAGCACTAGATTGAGGGTTATGGAATGGGCGCAAGGTGGGGGATTGGTTGACAGAAATTTTTTGACCATCGAGTTGATTGGCGCAGGGGAGGGGAATATTGACAGTCAATCAAATATAGATTACGAATTCCCCGACCAGAGCTTCAATTGTCTCCCACTCCAACTGAACAAGAGAAATGGAAAAAAACTTTTGAAAAGGCAAGAGGAAAAAGGAGAAATAGAAATTAGGTATTTAGATGAAAGTGGGTTTTGTTTAATTCCCTATATTCCTTATGCTTGGCAAGAAACAAATCAAAAAATAGAAATCAAAA
>JAKQYE010000273.1 GCA_023356605.1 Trichodesmium sp. MAG_R02
ATTAACCATTGTGCCACTTTTTTATAGACTTCATCTATGAGTTTTTTGATCCTAATCAACAACCCACTAATATTCTTACTCATTCAGTGTCTTTTGTCTTTATTTTTACGACCTTTTAATGTGGTCTTAACCCTTATTAGTTTGTCAATATAAAATTTCCACCTAGTCATCTGTTGTCTTGTCTTGAACCCCCTGAATAATTCTAGATAATCCAGTTTTCTCATTAACTGTAATTCGAGTTGGAGAACCACTAATAATTCCTTCATAGCTGCGGAAAGAGTCTCTTATATCAGGACCATGGGACGTAATTGTATATTCCCTAATTCCCTTATCATGCCATGAACCACGCATTTTGAAGACATTAATAGCACGAGACATTTCACCACGAATCTCCACATACTGCAGCATCAGGATAGTATCAGTAATAGTAGAAATATGGGAATCTGTAATAGAATGAGACCCCATAAACTGATCTGTAGTGTTAGTAAAAAAACCTGTTATTTCTTCTTGTTTAGCGAAACCAGTAACCCCAATTACGAATTGTCTAAAGGCATTATTACTCACTCCTCTTGCCAAAGCAGATAAAGAGTCAATAGCTATTCTTGATGGTTTAAATTCGGCAATTTCTGATTTAATAATTTGTAGATGATCTTCCAAACCAGCAGATTCTGGGTAGCTACACAAAATTCTCAATAATCCTTTTTTTTCTAGTTCTCCGAAATCTATCCCCCAAGAAAAAGCATTACGGAATAACTGAGCCCGAGATTCCTCGTAAGCAAAAAGCATGGCAGGTTCATTATTCATACAACCATTTTCTATAAATTTACTTACTAAAAGAGTTTTACCCGTACCTGTAGCCCCAGTCGCCAATATAATCGAATCTTTAAAGAAACCACCGCCACACATTTTATCAAGAATGTTATCCCCAGAAGAAACCCTAACATTAGAAGAACGTTGAGTTAATCGCATAGCTCCGAGTGGGAATATATTTACACCATCATTGGTAATAGTAAAAGGATATTCTCCCTTCATGTGGGTTGTGCCCCGAAGTTTTAATATTTCTATTGTCCGACGTCTACGTTCACCCTCAAGAGCATTACGGACAATAACAGCATTATCAGAGACAAATTCTTCTACTCCAAATCTAGCTACAGGGCCATATTCTTCTACTCTTTCTGTAGTCATAATAGTTGTCACCCCAACTTGTTTGAGTCGTGCAACTAAACGAAATATCTCTCTTCTGACTACTGGAGCAGCATCATACTGTTGAAATACAGCAGTTACCGAATCAATAGAGACTCTTTTAGCCTCGTACTTAAGAACAGCATATTGAATTCTTTCTATTAGAGCAGATAAGTCAAAATTGCCAACTATGTCCTGTCCTTCTGGATCAGGAGAAGCATCTAATATAAATAACTTCCCATCATTAACTAATTGCTGTAAACCCCAACCAAAACTACAGGCATTCTTAATAATATCCTGGGGAGATTCTTCAAAAGTTACAAATACCCCTGGTTCATCAAAATAAATAATTCCATTATAAAGAAATTGAGTAGCAAACAATGTTTTACCAGTTCCGGATGTACCACTCACTAATGTGGTTCTGCCAACTGGCATCCCTCCATGACTAATGTCATCAAAACCCTCAATCATGGTTTTGATTTTTTCAACTCCTACATTTGCTATTCCGTACCTTTTAAAAGACTCACTATTTTGATTCATATCTTTAAAATCTCTTGGAATGAAAAATTTGACTGTCCAGGAATATATTGACTCCGGTCTTAGCACCTCAAGATATTATGGTTCTCAAATATTTGTATCACAAAATACTAAAGTTAATATTAATCGGATCGATAAGGATAAGTTTACTTAAAAATCATACTCATCTTCATTGAGTTCTTCATAGAGTAGATCCAATCCGATTAATACCTTTTCCCGGTCTGAAAGGTCCCCAATGATTTTTCTCACCGGTGGAGGTAATATCTTTGACAAAGTTGGTGTGGCCAATATTTTATCTTCTTCTGCTAGCTGAGGATTTTTCAATACGTCTATTACTTTCAAGGCATAAACCCCTTGAAATTCTTGTTCCAGAATTTCTTTGAGTGTTTTTAATGCCCGCACAGAATTAGGAGTGTTTCCAGCAACGTATAACTTCAAAACATAGGTTTTCTTCAGAGGAATCATAGTTATTCTCAAGTAGTTTTTTCAGCTTTTTTGAATAGTTTTTCCTTGATTAACAGCCGATTTCATAATATATTAACCTCAATTAAAGCAGAGTTTTTTTGTTTAGGGATTAATTAATTTATTGATATTTTTACCTAAACATTGATATAAGTATTTATAAAAATTAAGTTGCCCATACTCCAACCACAAACGTAAAAACCACAGGGAAAAAATAATGGTAATTAATGTTACCTATGTACTTAGTTTGCATTTAGCTTTTCAAACTATTAAGTCTTCTTAGTAATAAAAAAATCACATTTTAGATACTCAACCTCAGATAAAATAAAAGTTATTTATCTATCGTAATTATTAGATACCGTAAAGTTATTAAGCTTACTTATTACTCAACAGTCTCTTATCGTAACATTAAGCTGAGTGTAATATTTTAACAATTAAGTTTTATTTAATAATCTAGTTTTCAAGATTCCCTAGGAATAGAACGTCGATACATTTCACACAAGTGTGCTATTGTATCTATAAGAGTTAATCGATAGTCTAGTAAAATTTCCTCACTACGTCCTTCTAACTTTAGTTGTTTAGCAAATTCATCCATTAAATCCATGTGAATTTCTACAATTTTTGTTACAGGAATATCTGAGAAAAAGCACAAGTTAACAAACTCATCTATTCTATTGTTTAGGGAATTATCCTGAGAAAAATATTTGAGAACAATGTGACGATATTCTAACTTAAGTTGGTCTACAAACTTATGACGCTCCCCTGGAGGCATATTCCTAATAAAATTTACGGGATTCCTTTTGTAGTACACTCCTAGGTATCCTAATCTCTCCCTTAATTTTGCATATAATCTGTGTTGCTGTTGATGAAGTATATTTTGATCATAATCATCAATAGTTTGACCAGATACAAGAGAATTATCTTTTGAGGAACTGGCAGGAGAAAGTTTAAGAAATTTTTGGATTGCCTCCTCAAGATAAAAATCTATTTGGTCTAGTTGATTGATTAACAATGAAACTTCTGCTTGATGGTAAATAAATCTTCCATAGTATTGCTGTGTAGTAGATGTAGTCAAATCATCATCAGTTAACTGCTGAGTTTCCAGAAAATTTTCCGACTCAGACTGTTTAATAATAACAGCAGGTAATAAAATTGACTTATTTTGTAACTGATATACCAAAGAAGTTAGTTCAGAATGTTCTTGGAAGAGGAGACAATCTATGTTAGTATTCTCTTCAATAAAATGGACAAGTTCCCTATCAGATTTGGTCAGTGCCACAAGATAGCGATCTTCACTCAGTAACTTAGTTACTGAGGCTTCAAATTTATCATTATGTAAATATATACAGATGAATAGTTTAGTAGACAAAGTTTTAGGTAAAGTAGGTAAGCATGGATTGGTTGAAAAATCTGTAATCCGAGAAATCTCCATTACAAAATAATTTTATTACATCAAAAATTCAAACATGTACTGTAATAAATATTAACATATACAACCTCTTTATTTTTTGAGTTAGGGGGTTAGCATTATATAGTGTACCTGGATATAAATAATTGTTGAGTAAAGTTATCTTTAAATTAAATTTCCTCAAAAGACCTCAGACATAGCAGCAAATTAAAGGAAAAACATTAATCCCATATCTGTATACCGCTGTAACTATTCAATTCTGTCATCATTACCATCAATGTCAAAATTTAGGCTAACTATAAATCAAACAGGACTTTCCTGTGAGATGTTAACTTATATTATTATTTATGGACAGATGTAGGGATAAGGGTTTTGATTCTGAATGGCTTAAATTATGGTCCAATAGTCTGGTTAGTCAACATACCCTTAATGAATATGTTTCAGCTTACATAAGCGAACTGTCATGTTAATTCCCTACGTTACTTTAAAAAAAATCATATCTCCTATACCAGTCTGCTTAGACACAGAAGATTTGGAGGTAGTCTGCTCAATTTTCTCTAGAGAAGAATGTAATGAGTTAGTAGTAGTAAATCATCAACACCAACCGCAGGGATTAATTTACTCACATAGCTTAATTCCTTATCTAGTTTCAAATTCGCAAACCAAAACACTTAAAACCAATACTTCTACAGAGAATTGGCAACAACCTCTATCTAAAGTAAGTTCTTTGAAATTGAGTAGTTTGAGAATATTACCAGCAGATTTAAGCCTTGATAAATTATGGCCATATGTTCAGTCACAATTTGAAAAACAGATTAATAAAGAATATTCTAGATTACCTATTGCTATTGTAGATGGGGAAGGTAAATTTTTAGGGTTGTTAGATAGTTGGCGTCTATTAGAATTTTTTTCTACAACTCAAAAGCTGAAGCTAAATATCTCTGAACCTGAAAATTCCCCACAAATGCAGCAGGAAATAGTTGTAAAAGATTCACTTAATCATGAAATTCTAGAGACTTCCTTCTATATCTATTCATTAATAGAAATATTAGAAAAATTGCCTATACCTCTAATGTTACAGAGTAATAACGGCAAAGTAATAAATCAAAATCTGGCATGGCGCTCTGAGATCGAAAAAGAATCGAAATTAATAGAAATTGTAGATTCAGTCATAGGTTTATCTGCTAAAAACACTCAAAATACTAAACACAGGTCGACACCAGTAAGAATGCCAGATAATTTAGCTGTCTCGGGAGATAGTGTTACATTCTCATCTCCAACGACAACTAATGGGAGAATTTCACCAGGGACAGTTAATCAAGAAGCAGCTGAGGCACCAAAGTCCAATTCTACTTCTAGTTCCTGTTACTATGCCCGTCCAGATACCTACGTTTGTACTTGTCCTCAAAAAAATGGTCAAGAACGAGTATGGCAGTTTAGTAGTCATAAATTGTTTGACTTGACATTAGTTTTAGCTCAGGATGTCACAGAACAACACTTAGTGGCAAAAGAATTACAAGCTAAAAATGCTGATTTGATTCAGCTTAACCGACTTAAGGATGAATTTTTGGCTTGTATTAGCCATGAACTAAAAACACCGTTAACTGCTGTACTGGGCTTATCTAGTTTATTAAAAGATCAGACTCTGGGAACTCTCAATGAACGTCAAACTCGTTATGCTACAATAATCCATCAAAGTGGCCGTCATTTAATGGCTGTGGTTAATGATATTCTAGATTTAACTCGGATGGAAACTGGTCAAATGGAGTTAAATCCAAAACTAGTTCAAATTCGGAAGGTTTGCGATTGCGCATTTCAGGAGGCTTTACAACTTCAACATAAGCATCCTCAAGGCCAATCTTCCGTTACACTCACTGATTCTATCCGAGCCAAGTATACTTTGGAAATAGAGAAGGGTCTAAATACCATAACTGCCGATGAATTGCGTTTGCGCCAGATGCTGGTAAATTTATTGTCCAATGCTTTGAAGTTTACTCCAGCAGATGGCCAGATGGGATTGAAGGTAGCTAGATGGGAAAAGTGGATAACTTTTACTGTTTGGGATTTGGGAATTGGTATACCACCAGACAAGCAACATTTGATTTTTCAGAAGTTTCAACAATTAGAAAATCCTCTAAGTCGTCAATTCGAAGGAACTGGTTTAGGTTTAGTATTAACTCAACGTTTAGCTCGTTTACATGGTGGGGATGTGACCTTCATTTCTCAGGAAGGTAAAGGAAGTGAGTTTACATTAATTTTACCACCTAGTCCACCTCTAAAAGACTTAGGAATTGAGGGATGGGAAACAAATGATGATCTCAAAGAACCAGGGTTAATTCCTACTGAAGAAAATGAAATGCATACTAAAAGAGATAGTAAGTTACCTGTTAATAATTATCAATTACCTGTAATTAACTATTCATCTCGTTTAGTTCTAATTGTTGAAGCAGTTCCAAGGTTTATTGAAGATTTAACAAATAAGTTAACAGGTTTAGGTTATCGAGTTGTTATTGCCCGTTCTGGTACGGAAGCAGTGGAAAAGGCGCGAAAGTTACAACCAAAATTAATATTTCTCAATCCATTATTGCCACTTTTGTCAGGTTGGGATGTGTTAACTCTTATGAAAACGGATACTGATACTTGTCAGATCCCTGTAGTAATAACTTCCACCATAGGAGAGAAAGAACAAGGGATAGTTAATGGAGCGAATGAATTTTTAAGTTTACCTGTGGAACAGTCAGCATTAAAACAAGTATTAGCAGAATTTACTGATTTACCATTGAAGGAACAGCATTATCAAAAATTAGTAATTCTCCGTTTAATTCCCGGTAAGTATGATTTTCAGCAGCCTACTACAAAAGGCTCTATCTATGAGGATAAGTTTCTTTCACTTCCTATTGAATACAGAATGGTAGAAGCAGATGATTTAGCTCAGGCTAATTTACTTGCTAAGATTTGGCAGCCTAATGTTATTCTCATAGAAAAAATCTCTAATTCGATCACTCCAGTTGAATTTATTAAAAAGTTAAGTCAATATCCTACCTTGGCAGCTATTCCCTTAGTAACTCTAGATTCGGAAACTACTCAAGCTGCTAATCAAGTCAAGGAGTTGTCTGTATTTCCTTGTTTGGCTTTTGAAAAAATTGACAATAATTTAATAGAAACAAAACTTGATTATGAATATTTAATTTCGGCATTTTCCCAAGTCATTTATATTGCTGCAGGTATGAGTTGGCTGCCTACTATATTAGTTATGGATGTGACAAATATTCAAGATTTTATAGTGCCGTTAACGGATGTTTTGTCTAAGGAAGATGTTGTTGAGTTATCAGGTTCTACCCCAGAACAAAAAGGGGGAGACTTAGGAGATAATACTTTTAACTCTCCGACTTTTCCTGCTGTGAGTTCTGATTTCAAGGTGGATTCTCAAAGTTGGAAAGATTGTGAAAAAATCAAATTACCAATTAACAGTACACAAGTATTAGTTCAGTATATTCAAACTTCTGGTTTTAAAGGTTTAATTGCTAAATCTTGGGTTGAAGTTTTGTCACAATTACAAAATCAGAGTGTGGATTTATTGTTAATTTGTTTGCGAGGAAATTTGCCGCCTGGTCTAGATAAAGCATTATTTGATTTAGACCAAATAGTTACAAAACCTCCTATATTGGTGTTGGAATATTCTGATTATCAATTACCCAAAAATTTGACGCTAGAAAATCTAAATTTGGTCTTGAATAAGATTGCTAGAAAAATTTTACCTTCTGATTTATCAATAGCTGATTTATTGGAGGAAATTAAGGGTCAGTTGATATTTTAGGCAGTAGGGACTGGGGAATAGGGAGTAATCCTTGACTGAATTTGAACATTTATGAGGGATAAATATCTAAAGGTAGACTTTTAACTTCATCAGGACTTACGCAAAGACACCATATATAGCGCATAACAATTTCGACGAACTTCACGCTTTGTCACGTGCGATCGCCTAACTATTTTTATTCAAAAACCAATAGTAATTCAAGTCAAATA
>JAKQYE010000274.1 GCA_023356605.1 Trichodesmium sp. MAG_R02
TATTTTATGCTGCCAAAAGAAATCCCTGGTTTGCCCAAAATATTCATGCCACTAATTTTTTGTGTTCTATAGAATTAATTTATTTAATTTGTTGACTCAAAATAGTAATGATAATTCATGTGTCTTTCTGTACTACATGCGGGAAGTTCCGAATGTGGGCCATAACTATTCCATATTGACCACCATACTAAACATAACTTTTCAAATTGACTAAGATAAATTTTTCTAATATAAACAGGACTTGCGCAAAACAAAATATGAAAATATACACAATATGTTGGGGCGAAAAGCTGTTAAACCCTACTAGATATAGGGCTTGGTGCGTAAGTCCTGATAAATCTAATATGAATTTAATATAAAAGTTAATATAAATCTAATATAAATCTAATATAAATCTAATATAAAAGTTAATATTTAGCCCTAAAAGTAATATTAGAAAAGTATTAATTTTAGGGGATTGCCATCAGCAAAAATATAACCTATACTGTTTTTGTCCTAGAGTGAAGAAAATTCGATAAAATCGTGAAGTTAAAATCACAGCAGATTATGGGAACACAAGGCACAATGTAAATAGTGAAATTATGATGTATTGTGAGCATCTTGCTCCCCTGGGCTTACCATATTACAAGGTCAAGGGTTTGTAACTGTTGGCTAAAATCTGAGATTATCTCTTAAAATCTGAAATTATCTGTTTTATGATACTAGGATTCAAAACTGAATTACACCCCACAAACCAGCAAAAAACGCTGCTGGCCAAACACGCGGGTATAGCGCGTCATGCTTACAATTGGGGATTATGGTTAACTAGAAATATCCTTACTCACAATTCCAATAATCCTGATAGTAAACTTAAATTTCCTACTGCAATATACCTGCATAAACTTTTAGTAGCAATAGTTAAACCTAATAACTATTGGTACTATGAAGTATCTAAAACAGCGCCTCAATATGCTTTAAGGCATTTATCCAATGCTTGGAAGCGTTGTTTTAGTAAAGTGTCGGGAGTACCTAAATTTAAGAAAAAAGGTAAAGACGATAGCTTCACTTTAGATGGTTCAATATCAGTAGGTTTTAATCATATCAAACTACCTCGAATAGGATGGATGAAAACTTATGAAGTAAGGATCGATAATGTAACTCCATTATCTGTAACTATTAGCAGGAAAGCTGATAGATGGTTTGTTAGTTTCAAAGTAGAAAGAGAATGTCAAATTACTGAGAAATTGGCAGGTGTAGTTGGTGTAGACTATTGAGTTAAAACTTTGGCAACATTGTCAACAGGGGAAGTGTTTGATGGTGCTAAATCTTACAAAAAGTTAGAGTCTAAACTATCACGACTGCAATATCAATCACAGGCATAAAACTAAGTTTTCCAACTGCCGATCGGCTACGGCTCGGTAAGCATCCCCGTGCCTTTTATAAAATGAATCAGTAGAAAAAAAAGAAAATGAAAAATTCTTCTTAATCTTGGCTTGTCTGATCGTAGCTATGGTGATATGATTGGCAACGAAGGTATCAAATACCAAAGGGTGTGAATCAGTAGCACAGTGGGATCAATGCTCCGTGCTAACTTGTAGAGTATGGCTACAGCCTAGTGTATGTGTGGGTGTTCCCATTCCGGGGTATGATATACCCTACACTCGGATAAGTGGTCCTGCGATAATAGAAATGATGTTGCCAGAATAATAATGGTCATGGAAATTGATATTTGCGTATGGGTAGGTACCAGCCCTGCCGAGAGGTAAATGGAATATATGAATTCACTTCTAAGCCTTCGCTGGGTTGCGCCTCAGCTTTATCTTATTCTTTATCTAGAGCCATCTAACTAAACATAACTTGTCAAGAACACTAATATCAGTTTTTCTAACCTAATATGAGTCAAGGCAATAAAATTTGGGATTTAACAGAGAGTCAGGACATTGAACTGGCAACGGTTAAGGCTTCCATCACCCCCGAGACACAAAAGAGAAAAAAATCTCAGAAATCAGATTTGGGGGATATAGAAAAGGTGTTTTGGCAGGAATGGTCTGCTATACAAGACCAGCTTTATCGCTGCTGTCTCAAGTTGATGAACTTTAACCCCACGAATGCGGAGGACGCCCTGAGTCGGGCTATGCTCCATTGTTGGGAAAAGGTGCAAAATTATGTGGGGAAAATAGGGAATTTAAAGGGTTGGCTGATGCAGGTGACTCGCAATTTCTGCTATGATATCATCCGCCAAGAATCTCGAGAGGCTGTGGGTGTTGAGGATATTGAATGGGTATGGGATACGGGGGATATGGGTCTATTGTCTTCGGTGGAGTCGCCGGAGATGGTTTTGGAGAGGGATGAGAGGTCCCAAGAGATAAGAAGGGCAGTAGATGGTTTACCGGAAAAGACGCGGGATACGTTTATTCTGCATTATTATGAAGAGCTTTCCCATAATGAAATAGTAGAGAGGCAGGGGATATCCTACGACAGGGTTTGCAAGCGGATATCTCAGGCACGGAAAAAGTTGCAGCCGATGTTGAGGGGTTATTTTCTCATGTCCGAGGTGGAGGGAGGAAATATGTCCCAGTCTCCACCCAAGATGGAGGAAAGGCGGTTGAGAAGGTCCCAAGAAGTTTTGAAAGGGAATGAGATACCTAAGGTAAGGTGGGAAACGGAGGAAGTTTTTGTGGATGGGGTGGAAAAGCCAGAGATGGTGGAGGGTCCGGTGGAGTCCCGGAAAGGAGTAGAGGTGAAGATACTGGATGGGGTGAGAGTATCGGCTGAAGCAGATGTGGATGTGGCGGAATGTTCGGAGTCTGTAGAGCTTGCAGGGGAGGATATTTCTGATGTGGCTGGGGTTGGTGGAGTTAAGGAGCTATTGCCGATACTGCCTGGTGTGTTGTATCCTTTATCTCACGAATTGACTATGAGGAGGGATGAGTTGTCCTTCCCACCATTACCAGAGTGGGGGCAGGAGATGTTGGCGGCGTTTTTCATTGGAGAGGTTATGGAACCAGAAATGAGCCTTAGGCACAAGGGGGAAGTGGGCTTTTGGTGGAGAAAGTATGTCGGGAGGCTTTCTTCTATTATTGACGTCGTGGGTGTTGTCATCAGAAAATTTTTTAATGTCCCTGTATCCTCTAAATCTCTGACTCGGTTCTGGGTTAAGGCGAACTTGAGAGGTGAATGCCATTTTTTTCTGTATAGGTTGGGGGTACTTGGCTCTAGACACCGAAGGCTACCAAAAATGCCGATGCAGAATGCAGGGGATATTGATAATAGTTGTAGAATGGTCTTCGATACAGGATGAATGGCTGTTTTACTGACCTAGTATTGGCCATATTTAATTAAGCAAGGATAAACCTTGTAGCCATCAGTAATAGAAACTGGACTTACGCAAAGACACTATATATAGCGCATGACAATTTCGGCGAACTTCACGCTTTGTTTCATGGGTTAGCGGAGCTTTGCGTTAGCATACGCCTAACTTTATATTCATTACCACTATATTGCCGTCGTGTAAGCTCAATATAATTAGGAATAACGCAAAGAGACTAATTGTAGTGTAAATATCGGAAAATTTTTATCAAATGAGCCTTGGGCACAAGGGGGAAGTGGGCTTTTGGTGGAGACAGTCGGTCGGGAGGCTTTCTTCTATTATTGATGTCGTGGGTGTTGTCATCAGAAAATATTTTAATCTCTCTGTATCCTCTAAATCTCTGACTCGGTTCTGGGTTAAGGCGAACTGGGACGGTTTACGCAATATATTTGTGGAGAGGGTGGGGGCGCTCGGCTCTAAACACCGAAGGCTACCAAAAATGCCGATGCAGAATGCAGGGGATTTTGATAATAGTTGTAGAATGGTCTTCGATACAGGATGAATGGTTGTTTTATACTACATACCTCCGTTCAAAATATAGTATAAAAACTAGGAATAGAAAGCCATGCCGGATAAAAACATTGCAGCTTGGTATGCCCAAATAATAGTAAGAAATTAATTAATCATTATAAGCAAAACTGAGACAGTGTACCAACATGATCATTATGAAGGTTCATGTTGTATTTTTTTTGTGCGGAATGCGTGTTTTATTGACAAAGAGAAAGGCATCCGAAATGAACTAAGGGATTTACGTAGTTAAAATATGTAATATAAAGAAAACAAGCCTAACCGAGAATCATCTGCCATAATATTGTGAAGGTCACGGCGGAGATGACGCCAAAAACAAAGGAAAAAAGGCAATGAATAGACAATATAGAGAACGAAAGACTCAAATTTGGTTTTTTTTAGCCGATGAAAGTCTCTACTTCATTTTAGGGAAAATTTCATGTAAGGATAAGTTATATTCAGGAAGATGTGCCGCAGCAAGTAGATCCCTGTGAAGGGAAGAATAAGAGAGAAAAAGAGAGACATTCTCAAAAGAGCCCAAGTCCTAAGAAGAAAAGGGTAAAAATGACACGCCGGTATTTAGAAAAAAGAACTTAAGCCCATAGGGCAGGGGTATTCAGAGAAAGGAAAGGGAAACTCACGGCACAAATAACTCAGCTTTCCCAGAGGAAACAATAAAAGAAGTAAAAATGTAAGGCCCAGAGAAGAAAAATAAGTGAATTTAGTGTAAGGGAGAGGCAGGGAAAAAAAGGTTGGGAAAAAAAATAGTAGTATAAAAAAAGTCAGAAAGGAGAGAAAAAAAACGTCATATAATAGTAAGAACAAAAAATGGAGTAATGAGAATGGAAGTAGTAAAAAAGGTGTGTACAGCAATGTTGGTGTTTTGCCTGTCCCTGGTAGTGATGGTTGGAACCGCTGATGCAGCGGAACGCTGTGCTATGGAACCATCACATATCTGGTTTAAGGATGCCGAGAATGTGACTACTAATGTCGTCAGTGTTGATGATAAACCAGTGCAATCCCTATATTTAAGGTTCAATAGTTATGAAAGGGGCGATCACCAGGTAAAATTTAAAATTCGTGCCGATAAGCCCGATGAAAGGTTAGAAGAAGTTACCGTGTTAGGAGGAAAATCTGAGCCACAAAAAACATATAACTTGTTCAAGCATAATACTCCATTCAAGGAAGTCCAAGTAATCTCAGATTCAGGTTCAGTAGATATGTACATAGATGGAAATTGTGCAGAGTGAAATTTAGAATAAAAAGATAAAAAAGAGGAAGGAGAGGGTTTGTAACTGTTTAATTTAAGCTAATTTTTCTAGTGCTTTTGCCGTCTTTTCCCCGCGATTTTTTTGATTTGACTCTGGTTTCTTTTCTCAGAAAGTAACGTAGACTTCTTGGGGGCGATCGCACAATTTCTGGAGATCTTCTCTCAACTCCAAATGGTTTCCTGTTTATACCGGGTTATAGGTGCGTAAAATAATCTTTTATAGATTATTTTTCATAACTTATTTGACACTTAATCCTTTTTCAGATAAACTCCTGACTAATTGGTTTTCTATGCAGTCAGGAGTTAGAAGTAATAAGCTTGAATTGTAAAGCCTTATTTTACTAATTTGCCTCAGAGGAATTTTCTTTAATTAACTCCTCAAATTCTGCAACATAATTAACACTAAGTGTTTTTAAGATCAGTCGTTCTAACCTAGCTAAATCTTCAATATTATTCAGAGTTTCTACTAGAGTTTCTGGCACGGATAAAAATCGCAATTCAAGTAGGTCAATAATATTTTTTCGGCAAGTTTTTTTTGCGCCTATTTGCTGACCTATTTTTTCACCTATTTGCTGACCTATTTTTTTACCTTTCTCAATACCACGTTCTTCCATGACACATAAAAGTTCCACTTTTTGTTCCTCCTCATATTGATTGATTTTACTTTCAAGGTTCTGTTGTAAATTTGGAGGCAAAGTCATCATTTTATCTATGAACTTAAACAAGTTAATAATATCAAACTTGCTTAATCCTCTTTCATATAAACTTCTGACTAATTGCCATTTCCATTTTTCTCGTTCTGTGAAATCTCTCGTGGTACTCTTAGTTCTTAAGTGTGCCATTAGTATCGTCGCAAAAACATTGTTACTTGCCGATAATTATTCCCACTTATAATCTAAGAGTTTCACCATAGAAAACTCTAACTTTGTCCAACTTTTTTCTAGTCTATATTCATAGAAATTGGGTCTCCAAGATGGGTTTTCATCTCCCAGTATAGCTAAACTAACTACTGGTTTGTGATAAAGGTCGAATGCTCGATAGTTATAAATAAACATTCGTTCGGGAAATTCTTTATCGTATTGACTTTGAACTTAATTATGAATTAATAGCCATACTTCTAGATCGTCTAATAACCAAACTTTAAATAATTTATCAGCATAACGTTTTTCTGTTGTGGCTGAGGCAGTAATTTGTTCTAGTTCTTTATCTAGAGAAATTGGCGTTTTTTTTCAATTAATGGAGTTGTAAATTTCTGGATAGAAAAAGTCAAGGAAAGAAGGAAAATATTCTCCAATTCCTGCTTTCCAATATAGGTGTTAGGTGTTAGGTTAATGGTGTTAGGTTAATGGTGTTAGGTTAATGGTGTTAGGTTAATGGTGTTAGGTTAATGGTGTTAGGTGTTAGGTTTTAGGTTAATGGTTAATGGTCCCACTTTTTCCCTATATCTACGGATGTTGGCATTCGCCCTCATTCTAGTCTCATATAAATGTTAATATTTTTTCCCTAAAGTAATACAAAAGTAATATTAGAAAAGTATTGATTTTAGAGATTGACAAAGTACAAAAATCCAAGCTAATATTGCTTTTAACTTATGTCGCCGACTTGAAACCCTATGAAACCCTCCACGGTAATTATCATCAGTAATCGTGTATCATCAATAATACTAGAATAATACCAGTTCCTGAAAGAATAAGCTATGAAATTTATTAGCCCCAAAACCGACTTTGCCTTTAAAAAAATCTATTGACAAAGTACAAAAATCCAAGCTAATATTGCTTTTAACTTATGTCGCCGACTTGAAACCCTATGAAACCCTCCACGGTAATTATCATCAGTAATCGTGTATCATCAATAATACTAGAATAATACCAGTTCCTGAAAGAATAAGCCATGAAATTGATTAGCCCCAAAACCGACTTTGCCTTTAAAAAAATCTTTGGTTCTATTCATAGTCAGAATATACTCATAAGTTTTCTCAATTGCCTTTGTCTATAATAATCAAAATATTATTCAATCCCTAAAAATAATTAACCCTTATAATCCTGGAGTTACTAACACTCTTAAGTCGACTTATTTAGATGTAAAAGCTGTTTTAGATAATGGTACAACAGTCATTATTGAAATGCAAGTTTTGAATGTAGAAGATTTTGAAAAACGAGTAATATATAAGCAAGTCAAAGCTTATGGAAATCAATTAAATGTAGGACAAGGTAATAGAAAGTTGAAACCTTTTGTGGGTTTAACAATAACCGATTTTGTTTTATTTGAAGACTGTGAAGAAATCATTACTAAATTTAGATTAAAAGAAGAGAAAAAGTTGTTTAATTATCGAGATGAATTAACATTAATGTTTCTCGAATTACCCAAATTCAAAAAAGAATTATCAGACTTAGAAACCAAGACAGAGAAATGGATATATTTTATTAAATCAG
>JAKQYE010000275.1:0-3858 GCA_023356605.1 Trichodesmium sp. MAG_R02
AATCTTTTTCAATAAATTAAACCAAAAATCAGCCCCCATAGATATTGCTATTCCACTAATTATCCAACCCAATAGTCTTTTTAGCCATACTAAATAAGTAGATAATTGATTTTCTACTGTTTGATTCGTTAGTTCTTGGTCCCAACCAATGGGCAGTTTTACATTATCTAATGCAACATTAACCTGATTTTTAATACCCTCCATATCCAACTCATCAGGATTAGGATTATTATCGATTAACTCCTGAGAATAATAATTAATAGTTGCCCGCATCAAAGAATCTGTTGATAAATGATCGATTATATTTAACGTATCAACATTAGCGGCTACAGCAATAGTAATACCAATTAAAAAAGCTACTCCTTTAGCATTACGTTTGTAAACACCACCAGCTCTTTCCATACCATTATCAAACCATTGCTCAACTTCTTTTTGAAATTGATGTAAAGCATCACTTGTTGTAGTAATTTTTGTTGTAGCTTGTTTAGCTAAAATATATAAACTATTTTGTAAAGATTCAGGTAGTTGTTCCAGCATTTCCTGAACTTTTTGATAGATTTTTCCCCTTTTACTTTGCAAATCTACTTCAGAAACTTTCCCCATTTCGGTCAACTTTCTCCAGAACTCTAGTAGATTAGAGAAACTTGGTTCAATCTCACTGACTAAAACTTCTCTCTCCTGGGGATTTGTTAATACTCGCTTGAGTAAAATCATATTCCCACCAAATTGAGAATGGACTGTTTCTGGTAAATATTTTAAAGATTTTTTTGTATATAAATTTAACCGATCTAATATTCTGTCTAAAGTCAGATTGATGTTTGCTAAATTATTTGTTTTATAGTTATTAAAAATAATATTTAACTCTTTATGTAAATCCTTAAATTCGGCTAAGATTAATTCCTTTTGCCTAGATTCTTCGAGATTCATTTGATTTAAAATTATCTTGATTTTTATCAAATTTTTGTATATAAAATCTTCAAGTTTATAATCACTAATGGTTTTGATTAAATCTTGAAGCTTCAAAGTATCAATTAAACTAGCAGCAAATGTATTTGATGGAATCTGAGAAGGACCGGTTGTTTCTCCGTGAAAAACCTGTTTAATTCTAGTTATACTACTAATTAAATCTCCAATATTTTTGGCTATTTTCCGAAATGTTCTTTCTAATCCACCTCTGCCACCACTGTAGTTAAGATCTTTAATTAATTGATTTTGATATAGAGAATTAGCTAGTTGCTGTACTTTTTTAATTTGTACATCTGATTCTAAATTATTATTGTCGACATAAGTTTGACCACTTATTAATTCTTCAATTGATTTTTTTAAATGAGTTGCTCTCCATTGCAAAATAGTTGTCAAAATTTCTTGGATTTCACTAGCTAGTAAACTGAAGCTAAGGTAAATAAAAATCAAACCAATGACAATATCTAAAATTACAGGTAAGTTCATATTAAATAGTTAGTTTGAAGGCAGAACAAAGATAAGTGTATCTCATTAGCTTGAGAAACGCTATATTAACTTAATACAAGCAATATTTATGGACTTAAGTAACAAACCAGGTTTATTTTTCTGGTTCTTGTTTTTCTCTCTTTAGGGAAATTTCGTCTCATAACCCGACTTTTATCTAAGTCCCGTAAATATCAATTTATTCGTCAGATAATTAGATGATCAACAAAATATTAACAAAGAAAAATTTACATTCCCATATAGATATACTGCTAATACTAAGTTTATTACTAGCAGCAGTAGTACTTTTTTATCCTAATTTAGGAACATTGCCTTTACGAGACTGGGATGAAGGAATAGTTGCCCAAGTAGCCAGAGAAATTAGTCGAGAAAAGTGGAATTGGCTTTATCCTACTATCAATGATACCCCATATTTTAATAAACCACCATTAATACATTGGTCAATCGCTTTTGTCTATAGTATTGCAGGAGTTAATGAATTAACTGCTCGTTTATTTCCCGCTTTATTAACAGCATTTTCTGTACCTTTAATTTATGGTGTTGGTCGAGAATTATTTCGTCCACGAACTCCGGCAATTTTTACCGCTTTGGTTTACTTAACTTTACTGCCCGTAGTCAGACATGGTCGTTTGGCAATGTTAGATGGAGCAGTAGTTTGTTTTTTTTTATTGATGATTTGGTGTGTGTTGCGCTCGCGCCACAACCTCCGTTATTCTCTCGCCATTGGTATTAGTTTTGCTTTAGTTTCCCTCAGCAAAGGAATTATTTTAGGATTGCTTTTAGGGGTGATCGCTTTTTTGTTTCTCTGGTGGGATACTCCTCGACTATTAAGTAGTAAATATTTTTGGAGTGGTATCCTATTAGGTATGTTGCCAGTTTTTCTATGGTACACAGCTCAATTTTTTCATTACGGTGTTGAATTTTTCTACGCCAACTTTTTCCATCAATCTCTTAAACGCATTTGGCAACCTGTAGGTAGTCACGATGGACCTATTTGGTATTATTTATTGGAAATTATTGAGTATAGTTTCCCATGGCAGTTATTCTGTTTACCAGGATTATATTTGAGTTGGAAAAATCGTAATCTGAGTTGGGGAAAATTAATTTTGATTTGGAGTGGAGTTTATTTATTAGCTATTTCCTTAATGAATACTAAACTCCCCTGGTATGTGTTACCTATTTATCCAGCTTTGGCTTTAGCAGTAGGAAGTTATTTAACAGAAATCTGGCATCAATTTCCATTAGATTTAGGATACTTTTGGTTTCCAAATGATAAATATCTTCCAACTCATAAAGATAGTAAAAAACATCTCTGGAGTATTCCCACTGTTTATCATCGTTTAGTAGTAGCTTTATTTGCGCTATTAGCAATAATAGCTTGGGTTACTTCTGTTTATTTGAGTGGTATTTTTATTCTTGGAGAGTCTAATTTGGCAAAACCTAATTTACAGTTACAGTTAATTTCTGTGGCTGTTGCAATGACTTTGACAATGGTAACTTTGCTATTAAATCAACGAGACCGTCAGTTTTTATTGATTTTGATTTGGGGAACATATCTTTCACTGCTAATGTTTGTTAGCTCCCCTCATTGGGTATGGGAGTTGGAGGAAGATTATCCTGTCAAACCAGTCGGAGAAATGATTCAGAAAAATACACCCCCCGGTCAGATTATTTATTCTTTTGGTACCAGAGACCGTCCTTCTTTAAATTTTTATAGCGATCGCCTGATTAAGCGTGTTGGGCCAAAGAAAATTCAACAGCAATGGCAAAGTACAACTCAACCCTATTTGCTAGTTGAAGCATCAATTCTAAATGATCTTCCCCTAAACAATTTTCAAGTTTTAAACACTGTGAAAGGATGGGCCTTAGTGACAAGAAAAGGCAAAAGATGATTAACGACTATAAAGAATTGTAAATAATTCTCTCATAAAAAATTAGTTATTAATAAATTTTATTGATCTTGAGTTCTAGAACGAATATTCTTCCTATAAGTCTCTTTGAAAATGTAAATATACATGAAGATATATGAAGATCTGCGGAATGTCGGATCTAGGAGAAACCGGGTTTCTCAGTTTGCCTGCATAAGTCCTGTATATATTATCGAAGGGGACTCAAAGGGATGAATACAGTGGTTAATTAGACTGTAATTTTTGATTAACAATTAATTAATAAGGGTGAGTTGTTTTACAATATTATTCCCCAATACAGCTTGAATAATTATTCAACACAGTTAGAGTGTGCAGTGCGAGCGCTTTGCCCTCGCAGTACTCAGCAATTTTTCTCAATAAGCGTTTTCCTTTTGTTGAAATATTCTTCAGCCCCCGAACGCAAAAAAAATCTATATATAGCTTTCAACTAGCTTGTCACTCCGTGAGCATTTTTTGATACTCA
>JAKQYE010000275.1:3958-7525 GCA_023356605.1 Trichodesmium sp. MAG_R02
ACTCAATAAGAATGGAATCATCAGCTTTATGATCTCACTTGAAGTGACTAAACATTGAAGTGACTAAACATTATCAGTAATTATACTTAATTAAATAGATATTTTTTTGCAACCTCTTGTACTACAATCTGAAGTGGGGAATGTGGGTTATTAACAAAGCGGATTTGGTATTAGAACTTTATCCATTAAAATTAAACTTTTATGCTTCTTTATTCCCTGAAGTATTTTTCTTCCTTTGTATTCATAAGTCTGGTAATCTATAGAATATCTGTCCTCAAATCCATACTTCCTAAAAATGTGCTGCGATATATTTCCAGTAGCTTCCACTTTAGCTACTAAAAATCCTTTTTCAATTGCCATATTTAGATTCTTTTCAACTAAGTTATTGCTAATCCTTCTACCTCTATACTTTTCTATAATTCCCAAAAAATAGATATGAAACATCTTGCCAATCAAGGATTTTTTCTGTTTATCGTATTGCTCATTTAGCTCTTTGAGCAATTTGAAAACAATCTCCAATTTTTGATCTTGAAGAATATTCTTGTTGATTTCTTCTGGTGATTTTTTTGATAAATCCTCTGATAAATCCTCTGAAATAATAAACCCTACCACTTTGGAAG
This sequence comes from Trichodesmium sp. MAG_R02, assembly GCA_023356605.1. Classification (GTDB taxonomy): domain Bacteria; phylum Cyanobacteriota; class Cyanobacteriia; order Cyanobacteriales; family Microcoleaceae; genus Trichodesmium. The sequence goes on from JAKQYE010000275.1 coordinate 4,579, forward strand.
TAGCTGGGTCTTTAGCAATCAGAGACAACCCATTTTTCACAGATTTTTGGCAAACTATCTTAGCAAATGGATACAACTCAGTAGGAGTAATTTGCAGTGCTTTTATAATAGGTTCGGCACTGGAAAATACATCAACTAAACAGTTAATTGTTTGCTCTAGATCTGGTTTTTGTAAAATTTGATACGTGATTCCATTTTGTTCTGACATAGTTATATAACAATCCTATCTTATTCATTTTGATATAATGATTTAGGATTAGTATAGCTAAAATCTTAATTGTAAAGTAATTGAATCTATAGCAGTCCGCGCATAGGTTGCGACAAATCAAAAAGTAAATAAAACTTTTAAAACTCTTACCTATTCTCTGTTCCCTTTTCCTTGTTCCCTAAAAAGCAGTAGGATTTTTGCCACAAACACTCATAGGATTGCCATATCTATATCTACAATGAAGTAGATTTGATATGACGACAAATTTATCTAACTACTCAACAAATCTTTTTCTTCTAACCATTCTAATACTCCATCAAATATATCCAACCTAAAATTAAATATATTTAGAGTGGCGATCGCTCCTCCGAAAAATATTACACTACTAATCACCGCAACTATTGGTAGATACTGACGAGTCAAGTCACGGCGTAACCTGGCCAAAGGTCTACTTTGTCGCCTCAGCATTTGTCCAATATCTAGCTGTTGAATTACCAAGGGGTCTCTGACATAATGGCCACTCCAACTTATTACCAGATGGGAATGACAGTATGGACAAGTAAATAGCCCATTAAACATTTCTACTGGTTGTATACTGCTGGAGCGATTGCAAATTGGACAAACTACAAAACTTTTAGATGTGGGAGCGTTCATATTTGTTTTTGAGAAATAAACGAAAATTATTACCAGTTAGATAGCTGAATTTTTTTAATCTGTACTATGAAATATCTTGCCTATTATCTATTATAGTGTAGCCTTATTTTCTCTCCTGTTAAGTACCTAAGCCAAATTAACTACCATTATTTATTTCCTGGAATTTTGACAATAATAGGCTGTTTAGCACCTAGAGTATCTATAATTAATTTTACATAAGTAATTAGCATTAACTATTCACTAAAATTATCAATTTTCCACTTTTGCAAATAGCTTAATTGTTGACCATAGGTTAGATTGTATTCCAAAGGAGTAATTGTGATATATTTTTCACGCATTGCCTGAATATCTGTTGGTAATTTTTCTACTAAGAGTTTATCGTTAGTTTCTTCTACATCTTCCAGCAATTCTCCACCTAGCCAATAATAGGTTTTGCCTCGCGGATCAACCCGTTTTTCAAATGTATCTAAATATCGGCGAATTCCAGTACGGGTAATTTTTACTCCTGCTATTTCTGTTTCCTCAATTGCTGGAACGTTGACATTTAATAACATTAAATTATCTAAAGGTTGGCTTTCTATTTTCTGCACTAAACTTTGAGCAAAATTGACAGCAACTTCAAATTCTCTAGCAGTGTAACTGCCAAGACTAAATGCAATGCTAGGAATATTTTCAACTATTCCCTCCATTGCTGCAGAAACAGTACCAGAATATAAAATATCTGTTCCTAAATTTGGGCCATGATTAATTCCTGCTAATACTAAATCTGGTTGAGTTTCTAGTAAGCAAGATAGGGCTAACTTTACACAGTCAGCAGGAGTACCAGAACAAGCCCAAGCTGTTATCCCATCATCAAAAATTGATTTGACAATTTCGGCCCTAATTGGTTGATGTAATGTTAAGCCATGACCTGTGGCTGAACGTTCTTTGTCAGGACAAACAACAACAACTTCATGGCCTATTGCTGCTAAACCATTAGCCAAACTCTGGATACCTTCGGCAAAAACGCCGTCGTCGTTACTAATCAATATTTTCATTTTTCCAAGAGAATAGGGAATAGGGAATAGGGAAAAATCTTTCCTCAGTCTTGATCCTCCCCATATTCCCAAGTTAGGATTATCCTATTTCTGAGTCTAGGTTGTCAAACTGATTGCTCTACTAACTACTAATATTAAATACATTACAGCAGTTTTCATTTTAGCAGACTACAGCAGTCAGGTTGTATGCAAGGTCCCTACAAGGTTTTGATTGTGACGATGTTGCTTATCAATCTGAAAAGCGCTGTAATATTTGCTACCAAAGATAAATATAGAGATTGGGGGATGGTGAGATAGGAAAATTCATAAGTAATACCATTTCTCAGAAACTTTTCTACATTTTTCAGAGCATGGGACTCACCCCTACTGCTACCTTGGGAGGGAGAATGGGTGCGGAGATTGTATACAATACCCGTATAACATAAGAATTATGGTTATTTTGATTTAGATTGAGACAAGTATTTATTGCTATAACTTGCGTTTCAAATGCCGTGGGATTTGAACAATGGTATGATCAACATTTATTCCCATCATTAAAAATTCCCAGTGTACTGCTGCACGGATAATTCACTAATTCATAGAAAAAACTTTATTAGAGAATTAGTAGAAGCAGGAGGTCACCAATTACTATTTTTGCCAAAATACTCTCCTGATTTACAGCAGTTTTCATGTTGGTAGACCACAGTAGGGACGCCCTTATGCAACGTCCCTACAAGGTTTTGGTTATGATGATGTAGTTCATCAATTTGAAAACCGCTATAAATGACATAAAACATGATTTTAGTGCATATAAAATAGCTAGAATGTATTCACTTATCAACATATCCATTGATAAAATTATTCGTAATCATTTTGTCAAATAGTGTCTCATTTTATTTAAAATAACCACAACACACTCCTGGCTAATAATTATTAGAAAGGTTATTCTTGGACTTTGGACAAAAAAAGTAGTTAGCGTAAATATTACGCTAACTAATTGGGTTAGGGTTTAGAAACAGAATTCATACTGGAATTATCTTCGTTTCTCACATTATTTATCATCCTGAAG
>JAKQYE010000276.1 GCA_023356605.1 Trichodesmium sp. MAG_R02
ACAAGTATTTCTTGCTATAACTGAGTTTCAGCAGAAAAAGTTTTCCATCTCTTTTTGAAATGACTATATTTGCTACTTTTTTTGGAGAAAAAACTGTTTTTGCCGTTTGTTTAATCACTTCAACTTATGTTTGAATAAATCTATAACAATAAAAATTATTATTATCTTTGCTTGAATAAAAAAATCAACTGTTTTCATATTTATTCAGCAAACCCTAAGTAATGTTAAATTGAATAATGAATCAACTAAGACAGTGAGGAGTCGTTGAGCTTTGCTTGAGGACTTACAGACAATAATAATTATTATTTTCATAAACGATTAGCCAGTTTTCACCCTCGCGCTCGATAACTTAAACCCTTATCCAACAACAGTTTTGATTGCTTGTTACCCATTTAAATATATAGCCATCCTATGAGTGTTCGTGGCAAAAATCCTACTGCTTTTTAGGGAACAAGGAAAAGGGAACAGAGAATAGGTAAAAGTTTTAAAAGTTTTATTTTATTTACTTTTTGATTTGTCGCAACCTATGCGCGAACCGCTACATTACTCAAACTTTAAATTAGGCGGTTGGCGTTGTTTATTTCTCTTACGGGATAAACGTATCTGATTAATTACCTCAATAAACACATCTCTTCTAAGATATGGATAATCACTAACCCATAAATTCACAGTAGGAAGATAAGCATCTGAGTATTTAGCAATTTTCCCCAAATCTTGTTGATAAGACATTACCAAAATTACGGCTATCTGACCTCTAGAAATACCTTGATGATAACGACGCAGAGGAGCTTGTATTTCAACTGTAAAACCTGTTTTGTCCCCCAATTCTAAATTTATTCGTTGCTCTAAATTTTCTACTATTATTAATTCCCCTTTTTTATTAACTTTTTCCTCTTGAGTGACTACTTCTTCAGTAAGATATACATCAGAAACTTTTCCCTGCCATAAACCACTATATGGGTATTTTCTAAATTCAATATTCCGAAAACTAGCTAATAAAACAGGTCCCCACAACCAATAAAGACCTACCGTAATACCAACCAATAAGAATAAAGGGTCACCATCATCATGAATAAGTACATTAATTAAAACAATTGTCAAAACTGAAACAGCAGAAATTAGAGCTCGTTTCAAAATATCAGATAACCTACCCCAATAATATTTATATTGATCGCCTGTAGCTACAATTGGAATTAATTGTTCAAATGTTTGACGGGTTAGAGGAACTAGCATTTATAAGTTTAAAAGTATAGTGTAGATTATTTAATTTATAATGTTTTTCATTGGGATGTGGGTTTCCAGCAACTAATTACTCTTAAAACGCCACTGTATTTTTCTACAAATCCATTCTAAAAATGTCCATAATTTTCTGGTGCCGTTATTGAGAAATGGCTCTCGATAATTTCCGATTCTTAATCATTCCAGAAACATATTATACCTCTAAAACAATTGCTTGGTTTTCACAGATATATCAGTCGATAATTTGTGCAGAAAACTTACCCTTGTATCTTTCAGTTTGGCATGAAATTTAGCTATTTTTAGTCTAGCTTTTTCATATCTTTTAGAACCCTTAGTTTTTTAGATAATGATTTACTTAGTTTAGGGCACTTCGATCATTCGTTTCTTTAGTGGTTTTGGTGCATCAATTTTTTTAGCATGTAGGGACGTTGCACAATAAAAATGCGTTTCATGTCGCATTCGCGTTACGTCCCTACAGCTTGCTTTAGTTCGAATTCCTAAATGTATACCTACTGAATTATCAGTTTTCGGCAATACTTCGGGCAAAACTTCTACTACAAAACTTAGGAAATATCCATTAGCTGAATCTTTGATTACTGTCACTGATGACGGAATAGAGGTTAGTTCCCTTGACCACACAATTTTCAGCTTTCCTATCTTAGCTGAGAAGGCCATTAGCTGACCAACTTTAAATCAATCCTTTGTAAATCTAGCTATTGGCAATGACATTCTCCTCTTAAATTTAGGAGGTCTTATAGGTTTACCTTTTCTATTGCCTTGAGTTGATTTAAAAAAGTTTTGATAAGTCTGGTTGAAATCGTTTCAAGATCGCTATAGTGGCAAGGGCAAAAAACTTCTGAAAGCCGAACTATTCCCTCAGTCTTTTTAGCCAGAGTAATAAACTGTTTTTATAGCTCAGAATTAGTCGGTTTTTTATTTCCTAGTTTGTACTTTTCCACCATAGCAAGCTAGACTATCATTCCAGACAACACGGACACAACCTACGTCGCCTTGCCAATCAGTGTTTTTGTCCCCATGTTGGATATATAGCAGTCGAAGCATAGGTTAAGACATCTATCTCGGTTGTATGAGCCAATCCGGAATAGAGAAAGCGTCCTAAGCTTTTGTTCGATTGCTATATATGGTACTTAAATCTGGCTTTCATAGAATGACTTTTGAACTAAAAAGCATGATAACATAACCAGTGGAAAAAAATGGACTAAAAAGTTGTCCGCTTATTGGCGAGGCTTTAAACGTAATTTTTCGCTAAATTTATAATTATTTACTAGACAGTGGGAAGTTCTGGGAGTAATTATCGCCATATAAGGCTTTCAGTCATCTCAACCTTAGAAAATTTCTCTAAAGAAATTGTAGATGTTTTAAGGCTTTTCCAGTAGTACTTTCACCATTGAAAGCAAATTATTTTTAACAATAACTTTGTACTCTCCAGCTATTTATATTGTGTAATATAATATCCAATATGCAAAAATTTATCTCACCAATTATAAGTAGTATAATCTTGGCATTGTGGGTAAGTGGAATTGCAATACTCTCAGTTCAGAATGCCACTCCAATATCTTTAAAGATATTTTTTAAGATCTTTGGTTTGACAATTTTTTATTTCGAGTCCATCTATATTCCCATAGGAGTAATCTTGTCCCTTAGTGTGAGTGTGGGAGTGATTATTGGTTCGATTCTTTTACCACTCCTTTTTGGTCTTAGACAGATCAAAGATAGTCATAGTCAAAAAGATTTTTGATTTTAGGGGTTTGTAGTTTGTTAACAAAAGCTATTTAGCAGTCATGCTACCATTTAATCCGCTAGATTGGTTATGGGCCCTTCCCCACTTACTACCGTTGTGACCAAATCCCTCATAAGTCATCTCTAACCTGGATCTTGCCAACTAATTTCTGTGACCGCTGACAACTAAGGCGATATGTACATTAAAAGTATTCACGAGAAAATCTGGCAAGTATTTGTGTAGTCCTGCATAGTAATGGTCAAGTAAAAATTGTGGGATTGTAATGATTTATGAAATTATATATAGGTTCAATGTTATTCATTAACTTTTTAGAAAAGGATAATGTTTTTTTACTAAGTTTCCCTTCCCCTGTCCCATTGTATTGTTAAATCTTTCTAGATAGCTAGTTTTACCTGTATCTTTACCGACAGCTCGATGCCCCTTTGAAGGTAGAACTCCCTCAGAGTCGCCACCCAAAAATCTATATAGTAAACAGCACATTGACGATATGCTAAGGGAATGATACCAAAAGACCTTCGCTAATATCTTAAAGCCGGCCAAATCCATTTTTTGTTAGCTTTAGACCCGACCTAAGAGGACATTTTATCCGTTTGAATTGTTAATTTGCCTGTTTTTTTGGGAAAATCAACATATTTTTTATCGGCATTTTTTATCGACGTACATATGTAGCCATAAGTGCTGAAACACTAGTAATTATCATGTTTATAGTCTTTTTAATTTGGATTGAGACAACTATTTCTTGCTATAACTCGCGTTTCAGCAGAAACAGTGTTTCATTTTTATTTGAAATAACTATACGTAGCGTCAGGTAAAGAGTCCAGCCAATGCTAATCCCTAGGGGGACATTTTATCAATCAATATTCTTGTGGCTTCATCAATAGGCTGTCTACTAGGATGGTCCACAAATTTTCGGCCACAATTGGAGATAACGGAAGCGAGGTTTACCAAGGGTGAGTATGTCCATACTTGATAATCTTAGTAGACTGGCATTTAGGACAATTCACCTCTACAAACTGAACTTTATTGCTCTAAATATCTAACACCTTAGCATTACTATGCAGAACTAGCATATTCAGAGTTGCCTCCTCAGTGGATAATTTTTTACTGTGCATTGTTCATTTGGATAACACTCATAGTAGTATCGTGAACTTAGAATTCCCCCTGTTTTGAATCTTGACATCCTGCCTACATTACAATCAGTTACAGAAGCAGGATTTTGTCAACAATTAATAAGTTCTTATTATAACTTGTAGACTTGACCATCAATTAGTAGTCGAGTAATCCCTTTGGCTTGCAAATAGACTGTAGTTTTTTGTAACATTCTACCATCAGGAACCTTCAGCACTCTTTGGTTACGGGCAGAAAATCTATGAGCTACTCGATGATTGTCAAAAACTGGTAGAGTTTTTTCCTGAGACTCTTCCACAGGTATTTGTCCTAATTCTCCAAAAGCTATCAACGGTCTAGTCACTAACTCTGTAAATTTATCTACTACTAAGTAGCAAGTTTTTGGCAGTACTGCCTCAGTCAAATTATATACTTTAACCTCAGAGTAACTAGGATTGTGAATAGATATATTACAAGCAGTGTCTACTCCTTCTTCTTCTTCTTCTTCAAACTTATATCTATCACCAAACCCACCATCAAAATCTTCTAAATCATCATTCTCAAAACCATCTAAACTTGGGCATGGTTCTCGCACATCTTCTGCTAAAATCTCTTGTATTTCTTCAGTAGGGGAGTTGTAGCCACCCTCAAATGTGTTATTTGATTTCTGAGTATATTGAGGAGTTAAAGATAATTTGGACAATTTTGTCGGTTGTTTAGTTTCAGCATCATTAAATGAAGAAGAATACCGACGTTCTCTTTTTAATGTCCCATCTACTTCATCTTCCCTATAGCCTGATTCTTCTATTTCTGAGTTTTCCCCACCTACTGATTCATCCAGGTCGTCAGTATGCTGAGGGATATTTTTTTGGGGACGAGATGGACGCTTTTGCTTCTGTTGAACTAAGTCTTTATATTCATCTTCTGGTATGCTGCTTTGTAATATTCGTCTAATTGTGGAACTACTTACTCCATAGCGGTCTGCTAGGGTAATAGTATTCTCTTCTGTAGTTTGATACAGTTCAATAATTTCTAATTTTTCTGAATCTGACAGCTTTGTAGGTGTCATACCACCTTCCCCAACAAATAGTTTATTTATTTATTTTTTTATAGTTTATAAAAATATAGTCATATAAGACATATTCTTATTTTGCAGATGTCACCTTGACATGGTTAACTGCAATACCACGCCAGTTGGTTGACAGGGAACCCGCCAAACGCACTTACTCCTCTATAGTTTGACTATATTTGGGTATATTTTTATAGAACCTCTACTGCACTATTCAACAAATTTCATACTTACTCCTCTATAGTTTGACTATATTCGGTTATATTTTTGTAGAACCTCTACCGCACTATTCGACAAATTTCATATCAAAATTTTTTGGACCCATCATAATCAACATCTCCTTTTCAGCTACAGTGTTTACCGAAAAATTGAGTTTAAGACCTCGCCCATAAGCGGGCGACTTTTTAGTTGATTTTTTCCACAGGTTATGTCCTTCTTGCTTTTTAGTTCACAAGAAATATATTAGTCCCGGGTAGGCATACCGAGACAAAAAACAGACCGGTCGGCCAACATAAGACTAATGCCAAAGTATCAGCAGCCTGTGAGATGTCAACCCGAAGAGGAACTAAGGCTCGGTTGTTCCCCCGTGCCTTTAGGTCTGGGAGGATATCAATTTTCCCTCCGATATAAAGTCTATTTTATATGACTTACATGTAAATATTTGTAGTAGGTCTGGTTAATATATGTTGGATTAAATAACATAAGTATAACATTTTGTGTAACAAACATTCATAGCTAAGAAACTTTATGACATACTCCCATACTAAGCTGAACCTATAGTGTGGGATTCTTGTTTTCCAGTATTCCATAGAAGGCCATAGTCCACGGGCTTTAAACACCCAATTATCTACTGCCCTACCTCTTATGTTTATTGCCAAGTTTAAATCCCGGTCTACTACTTTGCCACAATGTCGGACAGAATTAGTTATTTTTTTCTTAGCTGTTGAGTGGGACTCTTTTATTGCCTTGATTATTTATGGTTGAAGTTATCCTATTCATTTTTTGCATTTGTTCTATTAATTGTTACTTAATAAGCTTAAAATCGTAATTTTTTGGTATTTCAAAGCTCTTTTAATAATCAAGCTTTGATAGGCAGCAGTTATTACATATGAAAAATTACCTTTTCAGATATGATAAACCTGATCCGAGGAAGTATATTCATTTCAATTTAGATTGAGACAAGAATTTCTTGCTATAACTCGCGTTTCAGCAGAAAAAGTTTTCCATTCTTATTTGAAATAACTATAGATAAATAAATTTTATAGATCAAAAATAATTTTCTGTATAGCTCAAAGCCCGTGACGAGGATTGAACTCGTGACCTCACCCTTACCAAGGGTGTGCTCTACCACTGAGCCACACGGGCATTTATTTTCAATCCTTTCGGTGAGTGGGCCGAGCTGGATTTGAACCAGCGTAGGCTTAGCCAGCGGATTTACAGTCCGCCCCCATTAACCACTCGGGCATCGACCCTCGTACTCACACCTACTTATAATAACACAAAAAATATTTATTGCAACAGTTTTGTGAAAAAAAATAATTTACTGACTTCAAAGTGGGAGCTATTATTCTGCTGGTAGTCTCTTGCCATGAATGTAGTTGGTTATGAATACCCTCTACTCTATTGGCATAATAATTACCAATGGCCATCAAAAAAATGACCGAAAAATTGGGTTTCAAGCCTCGCCCATAAACGGGCAACTTTTTAGTTGATTTTTTTCTACAGGTTATGTCGTTCTTCCTTTTTAGTTCAAAAGTCATGCTATGAAAACAAGATATCCCACATTCCGCACTTCTTAACATTAAATTGATAAGTTTTATTTATCTATCGCCCTGAATTTTTTCCCTGAAAGCCTTATAGCTATGGGCATCAATTTTCACTGTCATAAAGAGTTGTAACTAATCTTCTCATAAAAAATTAGTTCTTGATAAAATTTATTGATATTAAGTTCTAGAATGAAGGTTTTTAGTATAAGTCTATTTAAAAATGTAAATATACATAAAGATATATGAATATCTGCGGAATGTCGGTTTTTTTCGATAAAATTCCGAGGTTTGCTGATAAGATTTTATCCTTTCTTCTCTATTTATTTCTCTATAACGAAGTTTTTTTCAAGGAAAATTCATTCTTTTTAAAGCATAAAATATAGCTGGTTGATTAACTCCAAATTTTTTAGCTCTGTCTGACAATGATCGACTCTGGATTTTGTTTTACATCTTTTTCTAATTCTTTCCAATCTAATTTTCTTTGACGACTTTTTACCTTATAGTTGCTGACAATTTTGGGCGAGATAACCATCTATATATCGAAGCT
>JAKQYE010000277.1 GCA_023356605.1 Trichodesmium sp. MAG_R02
GTTACACAATAAGATAGCTAATATCAGAAAAGATACATTGCATAAACTGACTACCTATCTAGCTAAAAACCACAGCCAGATAGTAATAGAAGATCTAAATGTATCAGGAATGATGTAAAATTACAAGCTGGCTAAGGCTGTTGCCGATATGGGTTTTTACGAATTTCGCAGACAATATAAGTACAAATGTCAACTGTATGGCTCTAAGTTAACCATTGTGGATAGATGGTTTCCTAAGCGAGCGAGACTTGAATGCAGCGTTAAATTTAGCTATGGCGGTCAGTTCGACCGTGACAGCTTGTGGACTGGATAACGTCGACGTTACCAGAATGAAGCAGGAATAGAACAGATAATCAAAGATTTATATAGATTATCATCGGTTTTTAAGAACGGAACTGTAAGACTACTATCAAGGTAGCTGTACCCAATGTTAGGGTAGCATTGCGACAGTCAAATGTCAACTTACTCAGGAGTTTTAGCTCAGTAGGAATTACCGCGCCTTCACCCCAGAGAGGATCTCAATCTACAAATCTTTTTTCTTCAGGACTTACGCAAAAAAAAACCGGTTTCTACAGTCAATCATTGTTTTTAACACATACAGGACTTACGCAAAAAACCTGGTTTCTACAGTCAATCATTGTTTTTAACACATAAATATCTACGAGAAACCGCGTTTGCGGAGTTTGCCTTCGTAAGTCCTGTTCTTCTTTTCATCCTAATTTTACGAATTCAAGATACCATAAAAAATGGTACAATTAATTTTAAGATTATCATGAAAAAATTTTGTTTGCAAGCTCCCTATGAACCTACTGGCGACCAACCTCAAGCGATCGCTCAGTTAACTACCAATATTCAAGCTGGACATAATTTTCAAACATTACTGGGAGCTACTGGTACAGGTAAAACATTTTCCATAGCTTCTGTCATAGAAAATGTTGGTAGACCGACGTTAGTTTTGGCTCATAACAAAACATTGGCTGCTCAATTATGTAATGAATTAAGAGATTTTTTTCCTGATAATTCTGTAGAATATTTTATTAGTTATTACGACTATTATCAACCGGAAGCTTACATTCCGGTAACGGATACATATATAGAAAAAACTGCTTCTATTAATGATGAAATTGATATGTTGCGTCACTCAGCAACTAGGTCACTTTTTGAACGTCGAGATGTAATTGTGGTAGCTTCTATTAGTTGTATTTATGGTTTAGGAATTCCGGCAGAATATTTAAAAGCAGCTATTTCTTTGCAAGTGGGAGAAGAAATTAATCAACGACAAATATTGAGAGATTTAGCAACAGTTCAATATACTAGAAATGATTTAGATTTAGGTCGGGGAAAATTTAGAGTTAAGGGGGATGTTTTGGAAATCGGACCTGCTTATGAGGATAGAATTATTCGGGTAGAATTTTTTGGAGATGAAATAGATGCTATTCGTTATATTGACCCTGTAACTGGAAATATTCTCCAAAGTTTAGAGTCTTTAAATGTATATCCGGCGCGTCACTTTGTTACTCCTGAGGAAAGATTAGAAGTTGCTTGTAATGATATTGAAGCAGAATTAGATGAGAGATTAAAAGAATTAGAAAAAGCCGGAAAGTTGTTAGAAGCTCAACGTTTAGAACAGCGTTCCAGATACGATATAGAAATGCTACGGGAGGTGGGATATTGCAATGGAGTGGAAAATTATTCTCGGCATTTGGTGGGTAGAAAGGCGGGGGAACCACCGGAATGTTTGATTGATTATTTTCCGAAAGATTGGTTATTAGTTATTGATGAATCTCATGTGACTGTTCCCCAAATTCGAGGAATGTATAATGGAGACCAAGCTAGGAAGAAAGTTTTAATTGAACATGGGTTTCGTTTGCCTAGTGCTACGGATAATCGACCTTTAAAATCTGATGAATTTTGGGAAAAAGTTAATCAATGTATTTTGGTTTCTGCGACTCCTGGAAATTGGGAAATAGAAAAATCTGAGGATAGAATTGTTGAGCAAATTATTCGTCCGACTGGTGTTGTTGACCCGGCAATTTTTGTGCGCCCGACTGAAGGTCAAATTGATGATTTATTGGGTGAAATTAGGGACAGGGTTAAGCTAGAAGAGAGGGTTTTAATTACGACTTTAACTAAGCGGATGGCTGAAGATTTGACTGAATATTTAGAGGATAAAAGTGTGAAGGTTCGTTATTTGCATTCGGAGATTAATTCTATTGAGAGAATTGAGATTTTACAGCGGTTGAGAGAGGGAGAGTTTGATGTGTTAATTGGGGTGAATTTATTACGGGAAGGTTTGGATTTGCCGGAGGTTTCTTTAGTGGCTATTTTAGATGCGGATAAGGAGGGTTTTTTACGGGCGGAACGTTCTTTAATTCAGACTATTGGTAGGGCAGCACGTCATGTCCGAGGTCAGGCTATTTTATATGCTGATAATTTGACGGATAGTATGATTAAGGCTATTGATGAAACTGAAAGAAGGCGAGGTATTCAGTTGGCATATAATAAGATGAATAATATTACGCCACGGCCTGTTGTGAAAAAACAAAGTAATGCTATTTTGGCCTTTCTGGATGTGTCGCGCCGTTTAAATTCTCAACAGTTGGAAGAGGTTTATGAACAGGTGGATGATTTGTCTTTGGATGATGTTCCGGAGTTGATTAAAAAGTTGGAAATTCAGATGAAGGAAGCGGCGAAAAATTTGGAGTTTGAAGAGGCGGCTAAGTTGCGCGATCGCATTAAGTATTTGCGGGATAAGTTAGTTGGTAATTCTTGAAATTTATCAAAAAAAAATTTGTTTGCTCAAAATAATTTGGTCTAAAGCCTCATCTTTGAAGGCAAAATGTTATTAGCAGGACTTACGAAGGCAAACTCAGAAACTGGGTTTCTTGTAGATATTTATGTGTTAAAAACAATGATTTACTGTAGAAACCGGGTTTTTTGCGTAAGTCCTGATTAGGTTAGGGTTTACTGAAAAAGTCTTTTTTAGGAGTAGGAGACCCATCCTTAACATCTCCCAGGAGGAGAAGTAAGGAGGTTTTGCTAACGCAAAGCTCCGCTAACGCTACGGGACATAAAACGCTTTTTTTTGTGCAATGTCCCTACAGAGGAATGAGGAATAGATAGAGGAGGCAGTGGGATATATTTGTTCTTTGATTTTTCTGTCTAGGGAGAGCTCAAAAAGTTAGTATTTTGGGCTCTTAGGACCAAAAATTAGACATTTTTTTCAATTCTAAAAATGCTAAAACGTTTACAGCGCTTTTAAAATTGATGAACTACATCGCTATAACCAAAACCTTGTAGGGACGTTTTGCTAAGGCAAAGCTCCGCTAACGCTACGCGACATGAAAGGCATTTTTGTTATGCAACGTCCCTACTGTGGTCGACCGACATGAAAAATGCTGTATATATCATTTTCAGGACTTACGAAGGCAAACTCCGCAAACCGGGTTTCTGGTAGATATTTATGTATAAAAAACAATGATTGACCGTAGAAACCGGCTTTTTTGCGTAAGTCCTGATTTTTTTTGATTTACAGCGCTTTTAAAATTGATGAACTACATCCCCATAACCAAAACTTTGTAGGGAGGTTTTGCTAACGCAAAGCTCCGCTAACGCTACGGGACATAAAACGCTTTTTTTTGATGGGAGGTCCCTACTGTGGTCTACCGACGTGAAAACTTCTGTGTAATCAGGAAGCCCTAGGTTATAGGGGTTTTCAAATTGATGAACTACATCATCATAACCACAACTTTGTAGGGAGGTTGCATGGGAGGTCCCTACTGTGGTCTACCAACATGAAAACTGCTGTATTGGGACTGGAACGGAGTAGAAGGAAGGAATTTTAGGGGTGGTGTAAGACGGCTTCCTATCATTGTTCCGGAATAGTTTTTAGCCTGATTATATTATGACTTACCCATGAACCCTATTGGTGGGTGTATTTCGCTTTGGGAAATGAAAAGGGCACTTCGTAACGCACCAAGGCTCTATATACATGGCTTTCCTTTGTTATGAAGTGCATTTGCCCGGGCAAGATGCCTACACTACTTCGATCGCATCCTTATACAGTAGGTTCTAATGGTCGTTAATTTTACTTAGGTTGAGGTGGTGTTTCAGGGCTGAGAATAAGGATATATTTTCCATCTTCGCTTTGTTGAATGACTAAAACTGGAGGGCGAGCATTTGGTCGTGAATTTTCTGGTATGGAGGGAAATATATAATATTGATTGTTTCCATCAAATAATAGTCGCCACACTACTTTGGGAATATTGTCGTCGGTTTTGTTGTTATAGTCTCTTTGTATGAGCTGTTCATATAGTTCAATATCTCCGATCGCTCGAAAATTACTTCTCTTAGGATCGTCTGTGAAATCGAAAATATTTCTGCCTAATGGTAGTAGATCTTTGGGAGCTATTAAAGTAACTACTGGTAATAATGATGTTTCGTTGCGGGCGTCTCGAATAGCATCAACTTTTCCTTGACTTTGACCGAGGAAAAATAAGGCTGTTAATAACCAGGCGACTATGACAATTTCACTGATTAAAGCTTTGCCTTTTTTTTGGCGATTATTTTTGGGAAAATATAGGGGTGATTGCAGAAAGGGAGAGATTTTATCGTATTTATTTTTGAGACTTAATTTTAATAGTTTTAAACGGATTTTATCTAGAATTTTGCTGAATTCTGCTTTGGCAAATCTAATGGTTTGGAAAGTTATTTGAACGATTATAAAAGTCGCGATCGCTATTTTTATAGTACGCAGAATAGTGGAAAAGTCTCCTCTGGATATGTTGCCTAAAAATACTTGTATTGGTGCTATTAAAAATGATTCAAAGGGTAAATCTAGGGTGGTGACTTCTAGTTGAAAATAACCAAAGTAAGTCCAACGATAAATCCAACCTGTGAAATATAAACCTATTCCTAAAAAGCTTAATAAACTAGCAATTTTTCCTAACATAATTGTAAATATAAATTCTGTTTTTACTTAGGTATATACTATAGCAATTTGACTATTTAGATGAATAAAAATTAATTGGAAATAATCTATAAAATTAATATAATGATTTAATAGATTAGTGGTAGATAATCATTCAGTTTTCATAGTCTATCTTCTTGAGTTAATAAATCAGCATATTCATTGATTCCTCCTTTGGCAAGTTGACGATCTTATTCTGCAAATTCTTGATAAAGTTGGCCTAATTTTTTTGTCTCTAGGTTTAGTTTAATTAACTTTTCTCTAATTTTTAGAAAGGCTTTATCTTGTTATAATAAATCAATAAATTCGTAAATACTTAATTCACCATCTTGTAGAATGGGTAGACTACAGTAGGGAGGTTGCATGGAAGGTGCCTACAAGGTTTTGGTTATGGCGATGTAGTTCATCAATTTGAAAAACGCTGCAAGTGGAAATAGTCTGTAAAATCAATGTAATGATTGATTAGATTAGTAATAGATAATCCTTTTATTAAAGCAGGAAAATGAAGATGACTAGAATTACAATTATTTTTTTGGTGGCCTGCCTAACTTTGATGGCCCGAGAGACAAGAGAAGCGATCGCTAATCCTAAATCTATTGTCCAAGCTGAAGCTAAATCAACTGTGAAACCTATTCCTGTTGCTTTGCCTCTTAATGGGACTGTGTTTCTTAACAGTGGCGATAGTCGATCTGGTAGTGTAATAGATGTAAATTCTGAATATATTACTGTTAAAATCAGCTATTTTTTTGTGAGCTTTTTCTGTCTTTTTTCTTAGAGCAGAAATAAATTGAAGTCTTTTTTCTAAAGATAAATACTTCTCAATTTTTTTACGAATTCAGGTTTGAGATATTTCTTCATAAGTATTCTCAGAGATTAACATAGTTTCTTTGGCTGTAACCCAATCAAAAACTTGTTGAGAAGTTGATGAAGATAACAAGAGTCCACTGATTAAGATGTTAGTATCTAAAATAATTCGTAATCTATTCATCTTGTAATAATTCTTTTAAGATTTCAGGTGTTAAACCATTTTTTTCTGCTTCTTGACGAATTTGTTCGACAATTTCTTCAAAACTTGCATCCTTAAAAAGTTCTTTAAGAATTAGGTTAAAAATAAGAAGCACATTTTGCTGTTTTTCTGGTTCTGCTTCTCGGTACACTTTAGCAATTTCAGGGTCAACTTGAATGGTAATATTTTCCATGATAAATTATAGTCATACTATCTATTGATAAACTAATGAAAGGAAGCTTTATCTCTATAAAATATACAGAGAGCTTTTTTAGCAGAAAAACTGGTAGAAAGTCTAGAGCTTGATATAGATGAAAAGATTCAAAAAGCTTGGCTAAGTGAAGCTCAAAAAGGTCAAAATGAAATCTAGAATGGCAATGTGTTGCCTATATCAGGAGAAGAAGTTTTAGTTGAGGTGAGGAAAATTTTAGAGCTATCAAATATGTTTTTCATTTATAACCTAAAGTAAATAATACAATACTTTCTAATTGATTTACGATGGTTGAACTTAGTTTTCCTAACTTGTGACCTAAACGAGTTTTATCTAATACTCTTAATTGATGACATAAAGCAACTGAATCTTGATTTAATCCACCTTCATTTGTGGGAATAAGTAAACAACTAGGTAAAGAACTTCGTCTTAAATTAGTAGTTAAAGGGATGGTAATAATAGTCGTAGTAAATTGAGAAATCGTGTTTTCTTGAAAGATAATGACTGGACGAATTCCTGCTTATTCAGAACCTTGTGTGGGGTTAAGAGTGGCAATCTAAATTTATCCTCGTTCAGATTTCATAGTCTATCTTCTTGAGTTAATAAATTAGCATATTCATTGATTCCTTCTTCGGCAAGTTGACGATCTTCTTCGGCAAATTCTTGATAAAGTTGGGCTAATTTTTCTGTATCTAGGTTGAGTTTAATTAACTTTTCTCTAAATTTTAGAAAGGTGATAAAGTCAGCAACTTGGTTAAGTTGCTCTTCATTTAACTGGTTCAATTGTTCATTTATTTGTTCTTTGGTGTTCATGGTTTTAGTTAGATTATGGTATGCTTAGTTTTCATCATTAAGAGTTGAAATCATCAGGTACAGTAAATTGACCACGCAAACGTCCTGGAAGACGCTTTGATAGTTGAGATTCTTGATACTGACTCAATAATGCCACTGGTTTGCCTTGATTGGCAATGACGATCTTTTCTCCCTTTTGCACTCGGACTAAAAGTTGGGAAAGTTGTGTTTGGGCTTGGTCAATATTGATTACTTCCATCTTCTTTATAATTAGTTTAATAAACTTAAGTATAACAACATTTTAGAGGAAATAGTTTATTTATTCGATTTTTTTCCTTATTTTTAGGCGATCGCTTTTCTGGAAAAATATCCTAAATGGGTTCTATAAATCAAGATATCGTTTCACAATCACTTGAGTTTGGTTTAGTAATTCAGTTTCCAGTTCCCCTACTTGTTGAACTAACC
>JAKQYE010000278.1 GCA_023356605.1 Trichodesmium sp. MAG_R02
TTAATTAAAACGACTATACTTCCAAATTTTTTGATAAAATTTCGAGGTTTGCTGATAATATTTTATTGTTTCTTCTCTATTTCTTTCTCTATAACAAAGTTTTTTTTCTAGTAATTTTCATTCTTTTCAAAGCATAAAATATAGCTGGTTGATTAACTCCAAATTTTTTAGCTCTGTCTGCTAATAATCGACTATGGATTTTGTTTTACATCTTTTTGTAATTCTTTCCAATCTAATTTTATTTGACAACGTTTTACCTTAGTTACTTCCAATTTTGGGCGAGATAACCATTTATATATCGAAGCTCTTTCTGTCCCAAATATATGTTCTGCTTCGGTTATAGTACAACCATTTTCTACAAAATTTATTAGTTTTTGTCTTAAGTCTAAACTGTAAGGCATGGTTAAAAATGGTTTCTAATTGACTTAATTTTATTCTCCTCAATGTTTGTCTCAATCTTAATTAAAACAACTATACTATAGCAATCCTATTTTCTTTGTGTCCAAAATATTACCCCATATTTAATAACTATCAAGGCACCTTTTTTTACTTAAGATGGTAGATTCAGAGTGTACATCAAGGAAAATTTTCCCTCAAATGAAATTAAATATCTCATATAGCAATCCTATTTTCTTTGTGTCCAAAATCTTAACGCTTTTGGGGGTGTGGGTTTGGATTAATGGGCCATAGGCAAGAGTCTTGGAATTAATTTCTAGTTTTTGAATTTTCACAACCTATTTGGGATTGCTAATATATAATGTTTATTGAAGAAAAGTCAGTTCAGGTTATTTCAAGACTATTTTGTGATTTATTCGAGAAACTAATAGTACTTACAGATAAGGATACAATCAGGGTTTGAGCTTATCCCGGAATCTGATTAAGATACTTAGTTATTTTTCATAAAACTTAGAATAGATATGAATCTTACAGAATATTTCCACCTAATGAGACCTGAAGAATAGAACTATTGTAGTGCTGGCATATGGCCTGCTAAACCCGTACATCATCCTCAGGGATAAGTGCTGTATCTCGAATTATAAGTTTGTCATCATAAGGATTATACTTTACAAGCTGCATGCAGGGAAATTTAAGTGAAATTGATATCCGCAGCATCCTGCAACTTATAGACTTAGGTCAGCGAACTGGCGAATTGTTTGTTAAGGCCTACAGCTCGTCAGTTGGCAGTAGTATGGATCAACCCCAACAGCACTTTCCGAGAGAACCATCTTGGTTTGTATTTTTTCTCAGTGGTCAAATTATCTACGCTACTCCAAGTGCAGGTAGTTTACTTCGTTTGAGAGACTATTTACATCGCTACAAGGCAGATAGGTATCTTGACACAATTCAAGTTCCTTCTGTTGCTTCTGTCAACGCACCTGAGTATGGATATTTATGGGCTTTGCTAGAAAGGGGTATACTCACGCCAGCCCAGGGACGAAGTATCATACATAATATGGTGTATGAAACTCTCTTTGATTTACTAAGTCTTCGTCGAGGTGCATTTATATTTGAACTTGGGCCAGCACTCACTCCTCAGCTAACCACTTTAGAAGTTAGCTCATCGTTAACCCAAATTATGAAGCAGATCCAGGAATGGAATCAGTTTTCTCCTTATATTCACTCTGCTGAACAGTGCCCAGTAATTTCAGTTCCAGCCCAGTTAAAGAAAGCCTTAAAACCAAAAATATATAATATTTTAAGTCGTTGGTCAGATGGCAAGACATCCATGCAACAAATCGCTAGATATTTAAATAGAGACATATTAACAGTAGCCAAGGCCATTTATCCTTTTGTGCAACAAGGTGTAGTACAATTGCTGGATCAATCTTCAGAAACAAGTATAGTCAAGAAACCAAATGGATTGGAACAAAGAACAAAAGTTTCTAAAGTAGTATGTATTGATGATGATTTAGTTATTCGGGAAATAGTTAAGTCAATCTTGAATCAACATGGTTATCAAGCTAGTAGTCTTAGTGATCCCATCAAAGCGTTAGGAGAAGTATTTCGCATTAAGCCAGACTTAATTTTATGTGACATTGCTATGCCCGAACTAGACGGTTATGAGATTTGTTCGATGTTGCGTAATTCTACAGCATTTCACCAGACACCTATAATTATGCTAACTGGCATAGAAGGATTTATTGATCGGGTTAAGGCCAGAATTGTTGGGGCTACACACTACTTGACTAAACCTTTCGGGGAAAGTGAATTACTAATGTTGGTAGAAAAGTATATTGGACCAGGATTAATAGAAGATTCTCAACTTAACAAAATTTTCTCAAAAAATAAATAGGGTTGGCTGAAAAAGTCTCTTAACTATGGGCCATAGTCGCTGGATTTTAATTTTTCTGCACTTTTCCTACTCAGCTGATGGAAAATCCCAAGTGAGTAAATATTAATTTGGTATTTTTTGTAACTTTTCTCAGCCTAAGTTACCAATAGAAGTAATGTATAATGAGGATTCTATATCTGTTCAGTTAGCCATAAATAACAAGTCTTCAAGATGTTTTTGCCATACCTCTAACAATAATCTATGGAAAATTATCAAGAGAAAATATAATATTATTTATTTAAAAGATTATCAGTTAGCTACCATCAAGAAATGATTGGTAGGCCAACTCTCTGTTCCTAGATATTTGAACTTGAAGAAAGATAGACAAAGTTTATGGGCATACTATTAAAGATAAATGAGAAAATTATGTTTGATTTGGAATATAAGCGTATAGGTAGGGTTTTGACGTTATCTCCAGCCTGAAGCGATGGAGACTCTTATAATTTCCAAGGTTTCCTCTTTCCCTGACAAGCCTTAACACCAATTATAAAGAGTTAGTATTTCAGTCAAATCTTGAACCAAATAAATATTTATTGGTTGACATTAATTAGTTAAGCTAGGTCAAAAAACAAAAGAATAGGAAAATGTTAAGAAATACTTATACTTTAAACTACCAATAATTCCAAACCCAAGCTATCAGGCAGAAAAAAATGAGTAAAGTTCTAGTTGTAGAAGATAGTGTTACCCAAAGGGAGATGATATCACAGCTTCTTAAAAGTAGTGGATTAGCAGTTACTGTTGCCAATGATGGAGTAGAAGCTTTGGGGCGACTAAAAAATACTAAACCCGATATAGTGGTATTAGATATTGTGATGCCAAGAATGAACGGTTATGAAGTCTGTAGGAGAATCAAATCAGATCCTCAAACTAAGGATATTCCAGTAGTTATGTGTTCTTCAAAAGGAGAAGAGTTTGATCGTTACTGGGGCTTAAAGCAAGGAGCAGATGCCTACATTGCTAAACCATTCCAGCCTACAGAACTAGTGGGGACAGTTAAACAATTATTAAGACGATAAGTCTAAGAATCTATGGTGTATAATGAAGACTTTTTACCAGGCCAAGGTATAGGAGGAATCCAAGAACTAGAAAATCCTGAAGGTGAACAACATTTGCGATTTTATTTACCTTCAGGCAATGAGTTTGCCTTACTAGCAACAGATATTCGAGAAGTAATTTATCAATCTCCAGAAGGTATTACAGCTATTCCTAATGTCTCGCCCTTACTTTTAGGTGCGATAAATGTAAGAGGCCGAGTGATTTGGGTTGCTGATTTAGCTCAATTCCTTGGAGAACAAATTCCCATCAATACCGATCAAACTGAGATTAAAATAATTGCAGTAGAAGACCAAGAAACTATATTAGGACTAGCAGTTGATAAGATTGTGGGAATGGAGTGGCTTGATGAAAAGAAGCTAAGAATGCCCACTGATGTTACAGATGGTATGGCTCCCTTCTTAAGAGGAGAGTGGGTTTTTGGTGAGAAGGGAGAACATTTTCTAAGGCTGTTGGACCAAGAAGCAATTATTCGCTCAGCTCGATGGGCAGCCTAAATAAAAGTCAAAGTCGATCAGCCAAAATAATTGTTTGATTCAGTTATTTATATATTAAGATTTATGAATAAGGCTGACTCCCAATTCTTAATTCCGTCAATGATCAAATTAAAAAACTAAAAATAATATTATTATCTTGAGAGAGGGACAGCAAATGACATTATCTAACATAGACTTTTTACATGGTTACCAAAAGGCAGAAGATGCCTACAGTGAGGGCAACTATGAAGAAGCAGCAGCTTTAGTTTATAACTTAATTCAGGATTATCCAGAAGACCCTAGTTCTCGCCTCCTTTGTGGTCATATATATTGCTATGGACTCCATCAATATGATGTCGCAAAAGAACAATACCAGTTAGTTTTAGACTTAAGTGATGATCAAGACCTAATTAACTATGCTCAACAAGGTATAAGTGATAGTGAGGAATTTATCACAGATGATCCAGGGCTTTATGGTGATTTTGAAGAAATGCTGGAAGATATTAATATTGATGATTATCAAAATGAAGAGTATATAGAAGGGCAAGTTTCTAGTGATACAGAAGTGATAACAAATCAAAATGGATTAGAGCTAGACCCGAAAATTTTAGAAAATGGTATAGATTCAGAACTACTTATAGATGAGAATGCTCTGGAACAAAACCATAAAAAGTTAGAAATGATAACAGATCCCGAATTAATTATAGATAAAAAGACTGTAGAATTCAGGCCAGATAACTCCGCAGAAAAGTTTGATTTTGGTAACTTAGAGTTAGAAAATATAGATGATTTAGAATTCACAGATAAAGATAATAATCCTTTTCTCACGAATGGTAGTTCCAATAACCGTAAAGATGAAGATTCAAAATCTATAGAAGATTTACAAGAGTTAACAGAATTTGCATATTCTTGGTCCACAGACGACGAAGAATCAATAGATGAGTTTCCAAAAGAAAATGGTAAAATCCACCCAAATAAAAAAGAAGAAAAATTACAATATGATGCAGTTTTAAATGGCAAAAATAGTGAAATTATAGAAGAGATATCTGATTTTAGTTTGACTTCGGATCTTGATGAAATATGGAAAAGCCAACAAGAAGAATTATTGAAAGAAGATGAAATATCGGAAAATAAAACAGTAGAATTTGAAGAGATAAAAAATCATAAAAGCAATATAATTTTGGGCAAAGGTCACCCAATAGAAGAGTTAGATGTAGAGGCACTAAATAAAGATTTTGAGAATGTGATCGATAAAATCCTAGACAGTTCTGAGGAAATAATTGCTGAGGAACTAAATAATAGAAAAAATAGCAGACTTGACTTAGTAAAAGGTCCAGAAGTAGAGAATCAATATCTTAACCATGATTGTTCAGACCTAAATGAAGTTACTTTGTTGATGGAAAATAATAACAATAATTCCCAGGTAGAAAAACCAGAAGATGAAATAGGTAAATTAGGAAATAAATATAATCAAGGGCAAAAAAGAGAATATCAAAGTCAAAGAGTAGTGGAAAAACTGGATAGTTTTGAGATGAGTGAATTTAATGAAGCAGCATTCAATCAAGCTTTCCAGCTAAATGAAGAAGGAAATACAAAAGATAAAAAAGCAAATGGTTTTTTAGAAGATGATGAATTTGGTAATTTTGAGAACTATGGTTCCCTGAGTGATAATGAAATACTGGGTGATAAAATAGAGACACTAACTGATCTCAGGACTACTGAGATGGGGATAGTAGCACAAAATTTAGAAGCAACAGACACAGGAATAGTTGCAGGAGATATAACAGGGTCATTATTTGATAGTGAAGCTGATGATATTAGTGCAATTAATCAAAAAGAAGCTGTAACAATAAGTGGTCAATTACCAACATTTGGCAAAAATCAAAGAGAAGCGGTAGATAAAAATGTAATGCTTGAACAAGGTGGGTTGGCCTTCTGGGAAAATGCTTCCCTATCTACAAAACAACTATACACAGCTTTCGGAACAGGGTTAATATCATTAATATCAGTAGCTCTTGTTAGTCATGTAGTTTCCTACAGAGCTCTACAAGATAGAACAACAGAAGTAATTTCTGGTTTGCGTAGTACTGGTTGGATCATGACACTGGTTGCTGGAGTAAGTAGCTGTTTAACTGCTTATAGTCTGAGCAGTATAACAACAAAGCAAATAGAAAGAGCAAATAAAGATTTAGATACTCAATTTGATATTATTTCTGATGGAAATTTGAAAGCTAGAGCAACAGTTTATTCGGAAGATGAATTTGGTAAACTTGCTGCTAAGTTTAACTACATGGCTAAAGTTATCCAAGCAACTTACACTAATGCTCAAAGGAAAGCAGAAGAAAATGAACAGGCGAAAGAAGACCTACAACGACAAGTAATTCGCTTACTAGATGATGTAGAAGGAGCTGCTCGTGGGGATTTAACTGTTAGTGCAGAAGTCACAGCAGATGTTTTAGGTGCCGTCGCAGATTCGTTTAACTTGACAATTCAAAATTTGCGGGAAATTGTTAATCAGGTTAAAGAAGCTGCTCAAAAGGTGAGTCGGGGGTCGATGGATAGTGCTACCTTTGCTCAAGGTTTATCTACGGATGCTTTGCGGCAAGCAGAAGAGTTGGCAGCAACTCTACAGTCTGTACAAGTGATGACTGATGCTATTCAAAGGGTGGCTGAAAATGCTCGCGAAACTGAAGATGTAGCACGTTCTGCTGCAGCTTTAGCATTGAAAGGAGGGGAAACAGTGGATCGAACTGTAGCTGGTATTCTCAAAATCAGAGAAGGTGTAGCAGATGCAACTCGAAGAGTCAAACGTTTATCAGAATTTACTCAAGAAATTTCCAAGATTGTAGGTTCAATCTCTAGCATTGCCTCTCGCACAAACTTGTTGGCATTGAATGCTAGTATTGAGGCAGCTAGAGCAGGAGAAGCTGGTAAAGGATTTGCGGTGGTGGCAGATGAAGTCCGACAGTTAGCGGATAAGTCAGCTAAAGAGTCTAAGAATATAGAACATACAGTCATGCAAATTCAAACTGAGACAGGAGGAGTAATGAGTGGAATGGAAGAAGCAACTCAGCATGTGATCAAAGGAACAGCGTTAGCAGAAGAGGCAAAGCAATCTCTAGAAGATATTGTTCAAGTTACGACAAGAATTGATGTGTTAGTTCGTTCTATTGCTGCAGATACAGTAGAACAAAATGAAGTTGCACAGTCAGTATCGAAAGTAATGCAAGCAGTAGAAATGACAGCTCAAGAAACTTCTCAAGAATCTCAGCGAGTTTATAGTTCCCTCCAAAATTTAGTAGGTGTTGCTCGCGATCTATTAACTTCAGTAGAGCGTTTCCGGGTAGATCCAACAGATAAATAAAGCTCAAACAAATGAAGCAATATAATGTAGTTTTTATATCTGTGATTTTAATAATAAGCGATCGTACGCCAACATATATGTTCGTATATTATTATTGTTTCCCAGATAATATTTTTGACAACTTGAGGGTAAAAACTCTAAAATCAACAGGACTTA
>JAKQYE010000279.1 GCA_023356605.1 Trichodesmium sp. MAG_R02
TTCAGTAATTTGAATATTCTCGACAATAACGGCAGCTTTTTCAGTTTTTCTCTAGTGATGTATTTCCCGATTTAAATTTTCTAATTTATCTATTCCTTTTGAGTTGATTTGGGCTAGTAAGATTCTGATTTTTCCACAGTATTTCTGAGTTTTGAATTTCTGAAGACGACTCAATATTTCTGGATTTGGTATAGTTGATTGAAATTATTGTCATATAAAAGTTTTAACAGTATAAGCTAATAGCTGACAGCTAAGCTAATTAATTTTATAGTTATTTCAAATAAGAATGGAAAACTTTTTCTGCTGAAACTTAGTTATAGCAATAAGTAATTGTCTCAATATAAATTAAAATAACTATAAATGAAAAAAAATGAAATTCAACCGTCGTCATTTCTTGATTTCTCTCAGTAGTGGATTAGGATTAGCCTTTTATTCCTATCAAAATTTACAGCAAATCCCAACTACAAATGTCAAAGAAATTAATTCTAGAATTACTACAAATTCCACTGTTTCTTCCTCAGAAATTCCGATCTCATTCGCCCCAGCTCCCAAAGGAATGTTTGCCCCTAAACGAGGAGATGTTCGACTTGTAGTTATTAGTGATTTAAATAGCAGTTATGGCTCCACAAATTACCAAACACAAGTTGAAAAAACTATTCCTTTAATTCCTGAATGGCAGCCAGATTTATTACTTTGTGCAGGTGATATGATTGCCGGACAAAAACTGTCACTTACTGAAGAAAATATTCAAGCTATGTGGGATGGTTTTTACCGCTATATTGCTACGCCATTACGTCAGGCAAAACTACCTTTTTGTATTACTATGGGCAACCATGATGCTTCAGGTTATTTTAAAAAATCTGGAGATAAATATCTTTATGAAAAGGAACGCAGACAAGCACGAATTTATTGGAGAAAACATCAAAATGATTTAAATATAAGTTTTTTAGAAGCCGATGAATTTCCTTTTTATTACAGTTTTATCCATCAAGAAATTTTCTATTTAATTTGGGATGCCTCTACATTTTATCTTCCTACTCAACAATTAGAATGGGTAGAAAAAAGTCTGGGAAGTAATCAAGCACAAATAGCAAAAATGCGAATTGTTATGGGGCATTTACCTCTTTATGCTGTGGCGGTTGGTAGAAATAAATTTGGTGATGTTTTGACTAAAACTGAGAAGTTACAAAATCTGTTAGAAAAATATAATATTCATCTATATATTAGCGGTCATCATCATGCTTATTTCCCTGGTTATAAAGGTAATTTAAAATTGCTGTATACTGGTGCTTTAGGTAGTGGACCTCGTGTTTTACTTAATAGTAATTTACCCCCGAGAAATACTTTGACTGTTTTGGATATTAACAAGGAGCAAAATCAGATTTTTTATACTACTTATGATATGAAAACTATGACAGTTGTTAATCCACAGGAATTACCAGAAAAAATTACTGGTTTGAATGGTTTTGTTTTACGAGAACCAGAAGTAGTGTTGCCTAGTTAACAAAGATTGGGATAATTTGAGATACTGTTACAGGTGACTTTTTGTAATCTACCATGGCAACAATTAACGATAACTACCTCAAACTTAAAGCAGGATACCTATTCCCAGAAATAGCTAGACGGGTTAATAAATTCGCCGAGGCAAACCCCGAAGCCCAAATTATTAAATTGGGTATTGGGGATGTAACCGAACCATTGCCAGAAGCTTGTATTCAGGCTATGACTGAGGCTGTGGCAGAAATGGGCGATCGCTCAACTTTTAAGGGTTATGGCCCAGAGCAAGGTTATACTTGGTTGCGCGAAAAAATTGCGACTCAAGATTTTCAGGGGCGGGGATGTGATATTGATGCCTCGGAAATTTTCATTTCTGATGGATCTAAGTGTGATAGTGGTAATATTTTAGATATTTTTGGGCATAATAATACTATTGCGGTTACTGATCCAGTATACCCTGTATATGTAGATACTAATGTGATGGCGGGTAATACTGGTCCTTTGAATGAGAAAGGGGAGTATGAGGGTTTAGTTTATTTACCAATAAGGGCGGAAAATAATTTTATTGCGGAAATTCCTACTCAAAAGGTAGATTTGATTTATTTGTGTTTTCCCAATAACCCCACTGGTGCGACTGCCACTAAAGAATATTTGCAAAGATGGGTAAATTATGCCAAAGCCCATGATGCTATTATTTTGTTCGATGCTGCTTATGAAGCTTTTATTACTGATGAGAGTCTTCCCCATTCTATTTATGAGGTAGAAGGAGCAAGAGAATGCGCAATTGAATTTCGTTCCTTTTCTAAGAATGCTGGTTTTACTGGTACTCGTTGTGCTCTGTGTGTTATACCTAAAACTCTCAAAGGGAAAGCTGCTGATGGTTCCGATGTAGAATTATGGAGATTGTGGAACCGCCGTCACTCTACTAAATTTAATGGAGTTTCTTATATTGTGCAGCGGGGTGCAGAGGCAGTTTACTCTGAGGAAGGGAAAGCACAGATTAAGGGGTTGATCGAATTTTATTTAGAGAATGCGAAAATTATCTGCTCCCAGTTACAGGAAGCAGGATTAACTGTTTATGGTGGGGTGAACGCGCCTTATGTTTGGGTGCAGACTCCTACGGGTTTGTCAAGTTGGGATTTCTTTGATAAGCTGTTGCACAATTGTAATGTTGTGGGTACTCCGGGTTCTGGTTTCGGTGCTGCGGGTGAAGGTTATTTTCGTATTTCCGCTTTTAATAGTCGGGAAAATGTTAATGAAGCGATGAAACGGATAACTGAGAAATTTAAAGTTTAGACAGGCGATCGCTCTTAACTTACAGAGAAACCGGGTTGAACGAAGAATTTTTCTAAGAGTAATTATAGTAATAAACCCGGTTTCTTATAATGTTAGAAATCAGCATTTTCTGATTTAGGAAATCAGGAATAGGTAAAATGTCATATAGTGATTTTGATTTAAAAAAAGTCAAAACTGAGTTTAATTTAAAGATTATAGAAACAGAAGATTTATTTTCTCAAGTTGAACCTGTAGAAATTAGTAATCTTTTGGATGAGACGTTAAAGCAAAATGTACCTATTGCTTTAGCGATCGCTACGGAAAAAGCTAGTTCCGAATTAATAATTATTAATATTTTGTTGGAGATTAAAAGACAACTTCAAATCAGTTTTTTCTCTGGTATAGATTTCTCAGTTGATAAGGATAAAGGGTTGAATGGATTTTGTGATTTTATTATTAGTCAATCTCGAGAACAATTATATTTAGATACTCCTGTAGTTGTTCTTGTAGAAGCTAAAAGTGAAAAGATTGTTAGTGGTTTAGGACAATGTATTGCAGAAATGGTAGCTGCAGAAATATATAATAAACAAGATGGTAAAGATGTTTCTTTTATTTATGGTGTAGTGACTACTGGTTATGTTTGGAAATTTTTGAAATTGGAAAAGAATGTAGTGTTTATTGATGCAGAGAATTACTATATTAAAAATTCGAGAAAGATTATTGGAATTTTTGTGGAAATGGTTAGTTCAGTTAAGTGTTTGTGAGGGAAGCGATCGCTTTGGAAAATCTAGTTTAGCCATCCCTATTCTTGTCTGATAATTTCTAATAATTAGCTAGCAAAAATATTATCTTCATCACTAAAAGATTCAGTTTGCTTGCCACAAATAGGACATGATTGATTTCGTTTCTAGTTAGCTCCATACCATCTCAAATTTGAACAATGGTTAAATCAACATTTATTACCATCATTAAGAATTCCCAGTGTACTGCTGCACGGATAATTCACCAATTCTCACGAAAAAACGTTATTAGGTAATTAGTAGAAGCAGGGGGTCATCAATTACTATTTTTGCCAAAATAATCTCCTGATTTAAATGAAAAACAACATGATTTTAGTGCATTAAAAAGAGCTAGGATGTATTCACCTATCAACACATCTCTTGATTAAATTATTCGCAATTATTATTCCAAACATTGTCTTATTCTTATTTAAAACAACTATAAAGTTACAGAAGAAAACAAGATTATATTTATTGTTAAACCTATATTTATGGATTATATAAAAAAAATTATAAATCGTTGTTAATATGTTATAAAAACAGCAAAATAGTCTAATCAAAGTAGACAAATAAGATTAATATTTGTCTACTATCATTGATAGTTTTGTAATTATAGTTATTTTAAATAATAATGAGGCATTTTTCCCCTGAAATACTTTCATAGCAAGAAACACTTGTCTCAATTCTCCCAACGAAACGACTATAATTTGAGCAACCAAGAAATAACTATAGCAATCCTATTTTATTCGTAGCAAAAATCTTACTGCTTTTTAGGCAATAAGCAACAGGGAACAGTCAACAGTTAAGAGTTCAACTTTTTTATCTACTTTTTGATTTGTCGCAACCTATGCGCGGATTGCTATATTCGCCAAATCTCTCCAACAACTATTCCCTCGAAGTCTTCAATAACAAAGAAGTCAACTCCTCTGAAGACAACTGGGACATTGGTTCAATAATGGCCAATATTTCTGAGTCCAGGGAACCAAATTAGTTAAGGTAGGCAAAAAGGATTAATATTTGCCTACTCTTTGGAAATAATTACTTGCCAAATCTCTCAAACAATTCCTCACGAGAGGCAGTCAATAATAAAGGAGTCAACTCCTCTGGAGGCAACTGTAACATTGGTTCAATAATTGCCAACAGTTCTGGTTCAAGGGAACCAAACCGGACATTGAAGAAATTTTCAATCATTTGTCGTTTTATCGTCTTTTGGCCTTCTTGGAGGCCTTCTTGGCGACCTTCTTGGCGACCTTCTTGGCGACCTTCTTGGCGGCCTTCTTGGCGGCCTTCTTGGCGACCTTCTTGGCGACCTTCTTGGCGACCTTGCTCCAAGGTATCTTCGCGCCAACGTAAATATACAGGTGAAAGTTTCATTAGTAACTCCTGGTCATCTTTATCTATATTTTCTCTGAATTGAATTGTGACGTGCCAACTTGCTAGAAGCTCGGTTAGATTTTCTCGGAGTGGGTTGCCTCTTGGTAGAGCTTCTAACTCTAAAATAGCTTGCTCTTGTGTTTGGCTTTTTCCCAAAACCCTCAACCAAAGAGTATCCTGATTGATGGGTAGTTGATTTATTGCGACTAAGGCCGTGTTTTGAAATTCTGGCAAAAAATAAACACCTGTGGGCCATTTGCCACCTGGGTCTGGTTGGGCCGCAAAGCCGTCTATTAATTTGGCAGAACAGGAGGGACATAAAATCCACAGTAAGGGCCACTCAGTTTCAGGATAAGAAGTATTTTCCCTTCTAGATTTGCGTTTTTGCTGATTAATAACAAAGTTGAGTTTTGCTTGGCAGTCTAGTATTTCTAGTCGTTGTGGTTGATTGCGAAATGGTTCATACACTGAAGCGGTAGTTGCCATTTGGCCTAATAACCCTAAAATTTTGGGGTCGTTTGGCGGTGGAATGACGGGGATAAAATATACGTCTATTTCCCGGACTTCGCTGGCAACATCCCGACTGGTTTCAACTTTACCCAATAAAGTTAGTAACTCTTCTAAATATTGTTTGGCAAATTGGTCGTGGGGAGTTCGTGTCATATCTTGTCCGGTTGAATATTTGTACTTTGAAGGCTCCTGGCAGAGGGCAGAAGGGAAAAAGTTTTTGATCACTAATTACTGGGATATGATAACGTGAATATTTTCTATGTTTTGAAGAAATCTTACAACTTGTGATTATGTTAGAAATAAGTATTTTTTTTATGAGTATAGTTTAGGATATATAGTAATTATATCTAAAGAGTGAAATAAATGGGCGGCTAGAAGGCATGAGGTAGGAGGCAGAAGGAACAGAAGCTGGAGCTATTTTTTAAGAAAGCTAGTAATTTTACATACAGGATTTAGGTTTGCTATAGAATTGTTTGTAGTAATTAATGGGAAAATGTTATATAGTGACTTTGACTTAAAAAAAAGTAAAAGCTGAGTTTAAGTTACAAATTATAGATACGGAAGACTTATTTTCTCAATATGATACAATCTTCCTGATTTTTAATGTTATTAAAATAGAAAAATTAAATGGATAAGACAAATCACAAAAATAGAGCATGGCAATTAAGCAATAGACCTCACGGAAAAATTAAATCAACCGATCTTGAGCTGGTTGAAACTCCTATTCCTGAACCTGCTTCCAATGAAGTCCTAGCAAGAACAATATATTTTTCCCTTGACCCAACCAATAGAATTTGGATGTCTGACATGGAGCAATACATGGAACCGGTAAAAATTGGTGATGTTATGAGAGCAGCAGGGTCAATTGCTGTAGTTGAAGTTTCTAATGCAGAAGGTGTCAATGTAGGTGATGTTATTCAAGGGGGTCTTTATGGAGGTTGGCAAGAGTATTTTTTGATGCCAGGAGAGAAAGTGATCAAAATTCCTGTCAATATGGGATTGCCTCTACCAGCTTTTTTTGTCAGTATTAGGTTTTACCGGACTGACTGCTTATTTTTGTTTACTCGATGTGGGAAAACCAAAGTCTGGTGAGACAGTAGTCGTGTCTGCTGCTGCGGGTGCGGTTGGTTCCATAGTATGTCAAATTGCTAAAATTAAAGGGTGTCATGTGGTGGGAATAGCTGGTTCTGATGAAAAATGTGATTGGTTAAGGAATGACCTTGGTGTTGACTCAGCTATTAATTATAAATCTGAAGATGTCTTGGCAGCTCTGAAAAAATATTGCTCAAATGGTATAGATATCTATTTTGAGAATGTCGGGGGTGAAATTCTTGATGCTGCCCTGACATTAATGAACAAATTTGGTAGAATTCCCGTGTGCGGAGTAATCTCTATGTACAATGATTGGTCAGTTCCCGAACCTAAAATGTTGAAAAATATTTTAATGAAGAGACTTACAGTGCAGGGTTTTATTCTTTTAGATTATTTACACAGGATGGAAGAAAGTCTACAAGCTCTTAGTCAATGGATAGCTGAAGGAAAAATTCAATATAGGGTGGATATTGTTGATGGTATCGAAAATGCTCCTACCGCCTTAAGCAAATTATTTACTGGGGAAAATCAAGGAAAGCTGTTAATTCAAACTTCTAAAGTTGAAAGTTGAAGCGATCGCTAAATCAACTATAGCAGTTTTGAAGTTAGAGACTGTTTGTCAAATGGTATCGTTCTATTTCATGTACCCTAAAAGAGAAATGTTTTGCTTAAAAAATTAAAAGTACCGTTATCAGGTATTAGTACCTCTAAATTAAGCCGGAAGCTTAAAATACTTTATTCTTTTCATCCTCTACTCAAAGGTAAACTATTGACCTGATTTTTCGCTCAAAGGTAGTTATTTAGGGAGACTTGCCGGAATCTTAGCGATCGC
>JAKQYE010000028.1:0-4454 GCA_023356605.1 Trichodesmium sp. MAG_R02
TTACGAATAATTTCCAAATCGAGATGTATTGATAGGTGAATACATTATAGCTCTTTTTAATGCACTAAAATCATGTTCTATGTCATTTAAATCAGGAGAGTATTTTGGCAAAAATAGTAATCGGTGATCCCCTGCTTCTACTAATTTTCTAATAACGTTTTTTCGTGTTTAATTGGTGAATTATCCATGCAGCAGTACACTGGGAATTTTTAATGATGGTAATAAATGTTGATCATACCATTGTTCAAATCCCACGGCGTTTAGGGTGACTTTAAATATAATTGGCACTATTAAATCTTTTTCCTTTTTTCTTCTCCCAGCTACTAAATTTTCTCTTTTGCCTCGTTTTCCATCTTGCTCACCATAAACTTTTTTCCCTTTTTTTGACCAGGCATAAATACAGTCTTGATTATATTCAAATCCTGATTCATCTATAAATACAAGGCTTTTACTTCCAAAATTTTTGATCAAATTTCGAGGGAAAGCTGATAAAATTTTATCCTTTCTTCTCTATTTCTTTCTCTATAACGAAGTTGTTTCTTTTTTTCAAGGAAAATTCATTCTTTTTAAAGCATAAAATATAGCTGGTTGATTAACTCCAAATTTTTTTAGCTCTGTCTGACAACCCTCGACTCTGGATTTTGTTTTACATCTTTTTCTAATTCTTTCCAATCTAATTTTCTTTGACGACTTTTTACCTTAGTTGGTGACAATATTGGGCGAGATAAACATCTATATATCGAAGCTATTCCTATCCCAAATGTATGAGCTGCTTTGGTAATCGTACCGCCATTTTCTACAAAATTTATTACTTTTTGTCTGAAGTCTAAACTGTAAGGCATAGTTCAAAATAGTTTCTAGTTGACTTAATTTTATTATACTCAATTTTTGTTTCAATCTTAATTAAAATGACTATAATTGTGTCCTCCTCACTCCTGACTCCTTCTCCTATCTTGATTATTAATTATATTTTTTAAGAGTTCTCCCATTTGCTTTGCATAACCATGACTATCCAAAAATTGAGGATTAGAAAGTATCTTTTGTTTAATTTTCTCCCCATAATACGAGTATAATTTTGTGTCGGTTGCTAATGATATACTTAAGTGGATATATTCCTTCTCTGTGTGAGTAATTAATTCCTGCAATTCTAGTTCTGTTAGTAAAGCTTCTGTTTGTCTTCCTCTTAATGTTTTACTATTTTTGCAGATGGTCGGTAATCCGGCTAATAAAGACTCTACTACTGGAACTAATTCTGTACTACGGAAAGCATCTAAATATAGATTAGCTAATTTGAGACATTCTGAAAAATCTGCCCTTGATTTGAGGTTCTTAATTACAATTATTCGGTTTTCGTCCAGGCCAAAATCATTACATAGCGATCGCATCTGTTTCCATAGCAATATCCCCTCATAATATCCTGGCTCAAAATGGTAAGGACACAATACTAAAATTGAGTTTGGTACGGCAGCCATTATCTTTACCCAAGTCTGTCTTTGTTCTGGGTAGAGTTGATGAGGCTTTGCTCCAGAAATAAACACAACAGTCTCAGGGTCTACACCCCAACTAGCACGAGTTGGTTTGATTGTGATTACTGAGGAATCTATTGTCAGAC
Organism: Trichodesmium sp. MAG_R02; assembly: GCA_023356605.1. Lineage (GTDB taxonomy): Bacteria > Cyanobacteriota > Cyanobacteriia > Cyanobacteriales > Microcoleaceae > Trichodesmium. Next base: position 1,613 of record JAKQYE010000028.1, read on the forward strand.
ATAAACCAGAACCCGGTAAAGTCCTCTGGTTCTCAGATCCGAGTGCTCCATGCAATGTCTTCTCACCAACAATACAATAATCAAAACTATGGATATTTGTAGCTATTAAATTTATAGTTATCTGGAATGGTGCCAATCGATGCAAAGCTAGATTCCAGAAAGAGTTGGTGGAATTAGTAGGATTAGTAGCCACAAGCAAAATATCCAAGTCATCAGTGCGGATAGTATTTACCCACTCAGATAGGTCTCCCGATAAATTTTTGGACAAATCTGCTTTTTGACAAAAAGGGGCAAGCATATCATTTGTTATAGAAAAATAATATAGCACTATTTCAAAGTTATGTCTATCTAAATTTTCCAGAATAGAAATAACAGTAAAAGTATCCTGTTGAAAGCTTAATTTATCCAGCAATATTCCCAAACTAATTTTGTGGTTATTGCTCCTTCTTTCTGGAAAAGAATAATCAAGTTTATGCTCATTCAACTCTAAAAAAAACTCTCTCACTTCCAACAAATTTTGCCAAATATTCGGAAGCAGAAAATCAAAGCAAGATAAAATAGTTAAATCAAAATTATCCGAAAAAAAAGTAGCAATACTCTGTCTAACTTCCAAGTTACTATTACTAAAAATATTCCCTTTTAAATACACAATTAAATCTTTGACATACTCACAATACTTTTCTAATTCTCCAACTTCGTGAAAATTTAGAGGTCTAGCAAATATAAAAGTCAGAAAATCAGTAAAAATCCACCTTGGCAAAACAGCTTGACGATAATTGATTGGTAACTGAAAAGCAAACTGATAAAGTAGAAAAGCCAAAAGATGTTGCATAATATTCCTTGGAGAAAAATTTCCCCGTAGATTAGCAACAAACTCTTTTTCAGAAGTAGTTAAAACTTCATTTTTAATCCCACTATTAAATAAAAACTTATAGACCATACCTATTTCAGCTTGATAAAAAGATTTCAACTGTTCATTTGACAAACCTAACAATTTTTCAGCGAGTTTATAGCGTAATTTACGGAGACCATTTAAAACAGACTCATCAGCAGGATATCGGCGATATTGTTCCACCAAATTTGCTAGTTGAGCAAAATCTTGCTGGAGCAAAAATCCCAACTTTTGTCTAACAGTTTCTTTCACCTCTGGAGCTAAAAAGTTATAAACAGGATTCTCTAAAATTTTCTGATAAAACCTTTGATAATCTTGACCATTTTTTCCAGAAGTAAGATTTAGTTGAGTTTGTTGGCTGGGATGAATACGAAGTTGAGATAAAGTCTTATCTACAAAACCAATTTTGTAATTTCCCATAATCCTCAACCACATATCTATATCTAATAATTGAGTCAAGTTGGAGTCGAAAAGTCCGATTTTTTCAAAGACAGCTGTGGGAATTAATACTGTAGTTGGTTCGCCAATTTTATTCAGGCGATATTTCATTAAGTTCAAATCTAATAATAAATCTCTGCCTAATTGAATAGTTTTTAGATTAGACCAATCTTGATGTAAATTTTGGGTGCCATGATAAGCAGCTATACAGACAGAATTATTTTTTGCTCCTGGTTCTAAAATCACACGACGGCGAGAGAAAACTAAGCCTACTTCTGGATCTGTTTCTGCTAGTTTTACAAGTTCTTCAATACAGTTCGGTTCAAGCAAGTCATCCTGAAATAGAAATTTAATATATTTACCTTTGGCTAAAGAAATACAAAAGTTTAAATTGCCGACTAAGCCATAATTACGATGACAACTAATCTGAAAATTTATTTGGGGATTTTCTGATTGTAATATTTTGACTATTTCCATAGTTTTGTCCATGGAGTTATCATCAGAAATTATGATTTCTAGGTTTGAGTATGTTTGGGAAATGGCACTGTTGATAGCAGCTATAATAAAATTTTCTCCGTTGTAAGTAGGAATGCAAATACTGACAAGTGGAGGTTTCTTAAGAGGAGAAATTTGAGATAATTTTGTAGCTGGAATATTGGTGAAACTTTCGGTGATATTGACAATACATTCAAGGCGAGTTTTTATTTTTTGACCGATGGTTTCAGGGCTAAGTAATAATTTTATATCTTGGGAGGCTTTTAATCCTATTTTTTCAGCTTGGCGATAATTATCAAACACATATTTCATTAAATTTGCGCAATGTTCAATATTAGGATTTGCCCAGATATCTCCTTGTTTATATGGTCCGTAGTTCTCAGCAATTTCTACTTTTTCATAATCTACTAAAAAGCTATTTCCAATATTCATAAATTCTGTGTTTGATGAGTAGCCAGTGGCAATAACTGGTTTCCCATAAAACATTGCTTCTGCCATTGTTAAGCCAAAGCCTTCGGCACGATGTAAGGATACATAACAGTTGCAATTGTAAAGCAGAGCGTTGATTTTTTCTTTGGATAAATACCCATCTATATATTTAATATTTTGGGAGTCTCCAATACTATTGATTAGGGAAGACTTATCCTTGAGAAAATGTTGAGAGTTGGAAGATTTTATCAGGAGCAAAACATTTGGGTTGTAGTTTCCGAATGCTTTTTTAAATGCGGTAATTGTGGCGAGTGGATTTTTTCGTTCGAGGCGACTGAAAAAGTCGAAAATAAATAGAAAAATAAATTTATCTGTGGGTAACTCTAGCTCCTTTCTACCAATTTTTGGGATAGGTAAATTAATACTTGGCATCATTTTTATTACAGGAATAGGTGACACCATTGAGATAGATTCAGCACAGTAATTACTGTAAGTCCAAATCTCGTTAAATGGTGTAAATGCTGTTATCCATTTTTGGGGAAACTTGGGAATTTCCCAAGCCCAAAAACCGATATTATATTTATTGGC
>JAKQYE010000028.1:4554-8016 GCA_023356605.1 Trichodesmium sp. MAG_R02
AGTTGGCTAAAAATGCTGCTGCACAATTAGATGAAATTTTAGTGGGAAATATCCAACAAAATATTTCTACTTTAAATATCTCTCCAAGAACAGTAGATTGTCTAATTTATAGTTGGAATTTAATGGATATATCTAACCCAACTGAAATTTTGAAATACTGTCAAAGTTTGTTAAAAAATGATGCTCAAGTCCTGGTAATAATAGCAAACTTACAGTATTGGCACAAAATTATTAATTTACTCAAAGGTAATTGGGAAAATTCGGAAATAATTCGACATTGGTTGAGTCTGGAAAGTCTCAAATCAGATTTTGCTACAGCAGGTTTACAAATATATGAAGTACAAACTCGTGGAGAAAAGGGAGAAGAATTTGAAAAGTTTCTGAAACTTACCGAACCTCTGGTTGATGCTTTGGGTTTAGATAGAAAAAAGTTTACTACTCAGACGGCTGCTGAATATTTCATTGTACGTGCCACCAGATCTCCTATTCCTCCCCGGAGATTATTAATTCAAACAATAATTATGGACCCAAAAGTTTGTGGTACTGTCAGAGTGTTAGAACCTGATAAGTTTAGTGCTACTATTCCCGGGGTCAGAACTATTTCTACTGTTAAAACCGCTGATTTGAATTTGGGGTGGCCTCAAGAGGAAAAGGTATTTATTTGGCAACGCACAATTTTAAGTTATCCCTCTGACTTACATAAACTTAAGTCTTTGCTGGAAAAGAATTATCTGATAGTAGCTGAAATTGACGATCATCCTTTACGTCGTCCTGAATATGCTGAAAATAATTATCTTAGTTATCGTGGCTGTCACTGTGTTCAAACTTCTACTGAGTCTCTAGCTAAATTTTTACGTCAATATAACCCGAACGTTATAGTTTTTCAGAATCAATTAGCTAAAATACCACTTTTATCTGAGCATAACTTCTCCGATGATAGCTATCCTAGCATATTTTTTGGAGCTGTCAATAGGGAACTAGACTGGAAAGAAATTATGCCAATAATTAATCAAATTTTGTCAGATCATCAGGATAAAATTAGAGTGAAGGTAATACATGATGAGTTATTTTTTAAAAGTTTAAATACAGCTAATAAAGAATTTTATCCATTTTGTGCTTATAATCAGTATCTGGAGATTCTGGCAAGTTGTGATATTGGTTTATTACCTCTAAATGACAATCAAATTAATCAAATGAAATCCGACTTAAAGTTTATTGAATGTGCCGCTTATGGGGTGGCTGTGCTGGCTAGTCCGACAGTTTACAACAATCAAATCATTGATGGTGAAACAGGTTTAATTTATTATTCTGTGTCAGATTTTGCCAAAAAATTTAGAAAAATTATAATCAATAAAAATCTCCGAGAAAGAATAGTAAATCAGGCTTATAATTGGGTAAAAAATAATCGTTTACTTTGTCAATATTATCGTCAGCGCCGAGATTGGTATCTGCACATGATCGATGAATTACCACGTTTGAATGAAGAGTTAAAAAATCGTGTTCCTGAATTGTTTTATTGATGATAAAAAAATAGGTTATTTATAATTTAGTTAACTATAGCAATCCTCTGGGTGGTTGTGGGAAAATTCCATGTTGAAAAAGTTTTGGAAAATCAAAGATTTGACCATCTGCAAAGAATTTAAATCGCTACTTAACTATTTTAAAAGAACTACAAAAATGATAAAATTCAATCATGAATTTTTTGGTTTGTAACCAAATATAGTCATTTCAAATAAGAATGGAAAACTTTTTCTGCTAAAACTCAGTTATAGCAAGAAATACTTTTCTCAATCTAAATTAAAATAACTAATAGTCTTTTTAATTAAGATTGAAACAGAAATTGAGTATAATAAGATTAAGTCAACTAGAAACTATTTTGAACTATGCCTTACAGTTTAGACTTCAGAAAAAAAGTAATAAATTTTGTAGAAAATGGCGGTACGATTACCAAAGCAGCTCTTGATGAAATTATTCGTAATTATTGTGCCAAATAGTGTCTCATCTTTATTTAAAATAACTATATATCTTCTACAGGGTTTTGTTCTGGGGCATTCGGAGTAAATTTTAGACAATTTATCAACCATTTTTCTTCGGGTTTTTCTTGATTAATTAACATTAAATATTCTCGAAACTCTTGAGAGTTATGATAACTGGCACCGTCCCCAAATATTGCTAATCTTTTCCCGGTCTTTGTTGTTTTAAATATTGAACAAATTCCATAGTATTTTCAGTATTTCCACTTATTTAATTATTGCACAAGAAATTCCTTAGTTTGATAATAATAGGCTCCGTAATAAGTTTGTCTTTCTCTTTCATTTTTAAGAGGAATTTCTATTCATTTATCTGTCCTTCCCCAAGTATAGCTTAGGAGATAACCCCATAATAAATGACATTGGTCAACCATAAAAACTGCAAGCTTTTAAGCTTCTATTAATGAATTGCCATTTGACCAATAGTTCCTCCCTAACTTTTTTGTTGCTTTCACTAATTCATCATTTTTAGCCAGATTTATATGAGTGAGTTTTTGTACAAGTTATTACCGCTTCTTTGAGTAAGTTATAATAACTTTGTAAGAGATCAAAAACTATATTATATTGCTTGTTTAAATATTTTTATAAATCCGATAATATTAGGTAACTTTGTGCCCTCATCCACTCAATTATAGTTGTTTTAATTTAGATTGATGCAAGTATTTCTTGCTATAACTAATTTTCAGGAGAAAAAGTTTTCCATCTCTTTTTGAAATGACTATATTTGCTCTTTTACGACAGCTTTGAAGTAACCTTGTGTTCCCTTATATTGAAGCTTTAAACTTTCTACGCCATGAAATATTACTTGATTTTTCCATTCACTAATAAAACTGCTGAGTTACATTTAATAATTCTTTAATTTCACGGTAGGATTTTCCCGAAAAAATCATCAAGACAAGCCTTAGCTCTTTTTATTTCTTTTGACTCTCTTGTTTGATTTATAAAATCGTCTAGTTCATCTAAAATTTTCGTTTTTTGTCTAGGGAAGTGGATATGTTATTATCATTATTATATCTGTTGCGACCTATGGGTGGATTGCCATGGTAATCCTATTTTTATATTCTCCCAAATATTAGCATTTCTTAGGATAGGGGTTTGGGGACAATAGGCAATGGGCAAGAGTTTAAGAGTTGATTTCTAGTTTCTGAATTGTCACAACCTATTTGGTATTGCCATATAGTAGTATTTGCCAAAAACAATTACGACTTCTTTCTGTTGCATGTCACTCTGATAGTTTAGAGTTATAAAATCGTGAGTATAGCATTCAAAGTTCCCTGATTCATGGACTCCTCTTAAACTTTTAAAAGTAATAAATTACTAAAGTTAGCTAATAAAGAGATTCATTAATCTTGGATTTTTTTGAAGGCTAATTACTCCTTTTTTTTGTAGTTCTATAGTGTTGGAAAAAGTGTCTTTTTTTTGGCATAAAGCT
>JAKQYE010000028.1:8116-38115 GCA_023356605.1 Trichodesmium sp. MAG_R02
AAATTACTAAAGTTAGCTAATAAAGAGATTCATTAATCTTGGATTTTTTTGAAGGCTAATTACTCCTTTTTTTTGTAGTTCTATAGTGTTGGAAAAAGTGTCTTTTTTTTGGCATAAAGCTAATGTTTTTCGAGTTTTTATTGAACAAGTTCTATTACCTAACTTATCCCCTGGCGTTTGTTTAGTCATGGACAATTTACCAGCTCATAAAGTTCAGGAAATTAGAAATATAGTCATTTCAAATAAGGATGGAAAACTTTTTCTGCACCAAACGCGAGTTATAGCAAGAAATACTTATCTCAATCTAAATTACAATGACTATATAATTGAAGAAGCACCGAATAGAAGTAATCTATCTTGCTCCCTATTCTCCTAAATTTAATCGAGAATGAAAATTGTTAGTCAAACATTATTGAATATTTGCGAGGGGTAGCAGCTCGCACTAGAGACGATTTAGAAGTAGCATTAAGGTCAGCAATTGAGCAAGTGACTCTAACTAATATTAGAAATTGGTTTACTCATTGCTGTTACTGTATCTCACCATCCTCAAAAGTGCTGTAATTCAAGAAAAAGCAAAAATGCGAATATTATTTACAATTCCTCATTTTTTTAACCCTGAAGGTAGCGGACAACATGGTTCTTTACGCAAAGATCCACAAACGCGCAGAATAGCTATTACTACCTGTTTAACTGCGTTAAAAGGCTTATACGGTAAATCTCAGTATATAATTGATATTAGCAAATACCAAGCTGTTCCTGCTAATCAAAGCCACGAAAACGATGTGGATATTATTGTTTGCACAACCCAGGGTTTTCATCTATTATCTCAGATTCCTTTGGGGTCAGATTTTCTAATGCACCACAAGACTAATGTGGAGCCAATGTTATTAGGCTTTGAATGTCAAGCGGTACTAAAATCATGTTTGGGAAAGTATGATTATTATTGTTATTTAGAAGACGATTTAATTTTACATGACCCTTGGTTCTTTGTAAAATTAAAATGGTTTAATCACTATGTAGGAAATAATAATTTACTACAACCTAATCGTTATGAAGTTTCACCTTTGGGGGCTGTACCCAAAGCTTATATAGATGGAAATTTAAAACCAGAAACAACAGCTAAATTTCAAAATATCCGAGAGGAACCACAGCTTAAGGGGAAAATTATGGGGAAAGTTATTGCTTTTCACAGAACTCTTAACCCTCATTCTGGTTGTTATTTTTTGAATGCTGAACAAATGGCAGAATGGGCTAGTAAATCTTATTTTTTGGATAGAGATACAAGTTTTATTAGTCCTTTAGAAAGTGCTTCTACTTTGGGAATTATGCGGACTTTTAGAGTTTATAAACCTGCTGCTACTAATGCTAGTTTCCTCGAAATTCAACATTTTGGGACCACATTCTTGAGTTTAATTGGTAATCACATATCACTCTTGGAAAGACAAGTTCAGGGTGAAGGAAAAACTCAGACTGAAGCTAAAAATCAAGGCAAGGAAGAAGTAAAAATAGAAACTCAAACTAATTAGGATTTACTCTTCTTTGTCTTTTTAAGGAGAAGGGGAGTAGGGGAGTAGAGAGTAGTTAGGAGGAACAGGAAATTTATAGAGGAGGTAGTTAGATATACAGCGCTTGACCTCGTTATGAAGTATGCCTACGGGAGCAAAATGCTCGCACTATATAATTTTTACTATTTACCTTGTACCTTATATGCCCGAAATCTGCTGTATTTGTCTCTTAGTTTTCATGCCATGGTTAGGGCAAGATAGTTACTAAATTTATAGAAAAATATTCCTTGACCTAGTTTTAATTAAGGGTAACTATTACGGGGTGAACTACAACACCCATTATCCTATTGCTAAAAGCGTTTGGCACTGCTTTTCGTAATATGTTTAAATTTCCATTGACATCAGCATTGTATTTAAGACCATTTGAAGCTTTATAAAGTCTTCTTCTCACTCGTTTACCACCAAATCTATATTTGACACCTTTTTGATAAACTGGTAAATCGTCCAAGTCTAAAAAACTAGCAATTGAAGTATAACTATCTTCATTAATTATTACTTTTATTTCTACTAATTTAGCTTTGTATTTTAGTTGTTCAATTAACTTAAAAAAAGGAATTTGAACAAAATTTTGATTGTTTTTTTTCCCAGATTTATACCTTGTTTCCAGTTAGGATTATTTCCTATTACTAAAATTCCTATCTGGTTCTCTATCAGACCATTAATAATATATCTGCTAGTCTTATGTAGATATAGTCGTTTTAATTAAGATTGAAACAAAAATTGAGTATAATAAAATTAAGTCAACTAGAAACTATTTTGAACTATGCCTTACAGTTTAGACTTAAGACAAAAAGTAATAAATTTTGTAGAAAATGGCGGTACAATTACCAAAGCAGCTCATACATTTGGGATAGAAAGAGCTTCGATATATAGATGGTTATCTCGCCCAAAATTGTCAGCAACTAAGGTAAAAATTCGTCAAAGAAAATTAGATTGGAAAGAATTAGAAAAAGATGTAAAACAAAATCCAGAGTCGAGCATTGTCAGACAGAGCTAAAAATTTTGGGGTTAATCAGCCAGCTATATTTTATGCTTTAAAAAGACTGAATTTTCCTTTAAAAACAACAACTTCGTTATAGAGAAAGAAATAAAGAAGAAAGGATAAAATATTATCAGCTTTCCCTCGGAATTTTATCAAAAAATTTGGAAGTAAAAGCCTTGTATTTATAGATTAATCAGGATTTGAAGATAATCAAGACTGTATTTATGCCTGGTCAAAAAAAGGGAAAAAAGTTTATGGTGAGCAATAGGGAAAACGAGTTAAAAGAGAAAATTTAGTAGCCGGGAGAAGAAAAAAGTAAAAAGATTTAATAGGACCAATTATATTTTAAGTCACCCTAAATGCCGTGGGATTTGAACAATGGTATGATCAACATTTATTACCATCATTAAAAATTCCCAGTGTACTGCTGCATGGGTAATTCACCAATTAAACACGAAAAAACCTTATTAGAAAATTAGTAGAACCAGGGGGTCACCAATTACTATTTTTGCCAAAATAGTCTCCTGATTTAAATGGCATAGAACATGATTTTAGTGCATTAACAAAGAGCTAGAATGTATTCACCTATCAATACATTTCTTGATGAAATTATTCGTGATTATTGTGCTAAATAGTGTCTCATTCTTATTTAAGATAACTATAATCATCAATCTTTAAATGTCTTTTTGTCGATAATCTTTTGATTCGATTACTACTTTTAGAATCCTTTAATTCTGATTGTAGTTTACACTTTTTATTATTCTAGAATTGATTGATTGATTTGACAGGTCTATCTTTAATAATTAAGGGTTGAAAACCTTCTTTATTTGATGTTACAGTCCCCAAATTATTCACTTCCCAAATCTACAGAACCTACATCATATTCAGACAAATTCAATTTCACTTCAACGGATTCGTAAACCACTTCTATAACATAGTAATTAACCAGAGGAACAATTCTTACTTGTTCCGTGAAAATCATAATTGATTTTACTTTCAAAAAATACTAACTTTTCGAACTTCAAAGAACAAAAACCGGGTGCTTTTTTTCAAAAAACAAATGCTAAAATCTTTATTTATCAAGGCTTTTAAATTTTATCAGCAAACCCTAATTAAATTAATATTACAGCGCTCCACCTTGTTATGAGGTGCGCCTACGGGAGCAGGATTCTCGCACTACATAATTTCTACTATTTACTTTGTACATTATATGCCCGAAATCTTTTGAAAATCTTCAATTATGGACTTTAAGTGAGGAAGGAAAACCCATGGAACCCAGAAAATTTTTATGAACCAATGAAAGGAGAAAGGGCAACAATCAGAATGGTCATTCTACCTTTTCCTATTGTCTACCCTGTCTCTCTTTTCCCATAATATGAGCGTTAACAATGCATAGTAGAAAGTTGTCTACTGAGGGGGTATGTCCCAAAGTCTATAAGAAAATCTTATAAACCCTTCTTTTGCTACTTATTTTGCCTTGGTTGTCGTTGCTCAGAGAAGTTAATTGGCAAGACCCTGGCGCTTTTTTGACTTGTAAGATAGTGAGGTACTCATAGTAGTAAGGTGCCAGCACCCCTAACTACTCTATTTGCCAGATTCTAGCATAATTAGTAGCCTTGAATCCCAAACTATCAACCCCCAAGTCTTGGCACTCAAACAGCTATTTCTTTCAGGCAGAAAAAGCCTTATCCCAGAGGGAGGCGGCTTTTAGAGCCAATTTATTTGAGAACTTTTTTTAATCGATGGGATTAGATGATAAAAATATCGCTGGTATTGATGCCTGGATTACCGTTAAGACGAGCAACTTCAATTACGTCACTTAGATTTACGTCACCACCATTACCATTGGGATCGTATTTTAATATACCAGACTTTGATCCACTATTAGTATCACTTGGGTTCTCTAAAGGCTTAATCTCGTAGATAATTGTAGGATTAGTACTATTAGCATTATTTGCATAGTTCTTGCCTGAGTCAATAGCGAGAAAATCAGCATTACGAATAACTTGACCTGCTTTAGAGTTGGCTAAATTAAATCCAGCATCACTAAGTAATATTCGATCGTCAGTGGCATCAAAGTCTACGATAACGCTCAAGTTAGTGCTTGTGTTGGCTGTAAAGAAAACAAAGCTATCGTTTCCTTCACCACCAATTAATGAGTCGCCTGTACCGTTAAGACCTGGTGCAATATAGTCGTTACCAACACCACCAAGAATTGTATCTCTTCCTCCACGACCAAATATAATGTCATTCCCTGCACCAGCAACAATACTATCATCTCCTCCTTCATTTGTATCACCACCAACAATAGAGTCATCACCAGCTCCAGTAACTAGGGTGTCATCTCCAGAATAACCACTTAAGGTGTTACTACCTAGAGTATCTTCTATCGTGAATGAAACTAATGAAGTATCTGTCTGAAATGCAATGATAGTATCGTTACCTTCTGTGTTACCTATTAACTTATCGTTAGTTGTTCCAAACTGGATAAAGTCATTGCCTGTACCACCATCAAAGAAATTGGATACCCCACTATTAGTGTTACCTATTAGACTGTCATTACCTGCACCACCAATCAGAGTAATTTGAGGAACAAAAGTACCTGCTTGAGATGCATCTATTGTGTCGTTACCTCCACCACCATCTCCTTTGTTGAATATTTTACTTAGGGAGTCATTACCGCTACCCCCGATCATTGTATCAGTTGAAGATCCCCCTAATAAGGTATCTTCACCTGCACCACCATCCAATAAGTTTAGGCTAGAAGAATCTGTGTTGAGAGAAGTAGAAATGGAGTCATTACCCTCACCACCCATCAAAGTATCCTTCACACCTTCACCATAAAGGGTATCGTTTCCAGCTTCACCATCTAGAAGGTTTCTACTATTAGTACCAGATAAAGCATCCCCACCTAGAATTGAGTCATCACCTTCACCACCTAACAGGGTAGACCTATCTGTCTGTGAGGCTCTGGAATTGTTGACAATGTCATCACCATCATCTCCTCTTACATAGACTCGAGTGCCCTCAGAAATTAATGTATCGTTATCCTTGCCACCATAGATAGTATCGCGATCGCCCCTCACATAAACTGAATCTTGACCTATATCACCTCGTATAAAATTCTGTCCACCTGTTGATGCCTCATCGGTGATAGTGTCGTTATCTTTACCACCATAAATGGAATCTCTGAACTTTATCAAGAACATATCATTACCTTGATTGCCTTGAAGCCAGTTCCTTTCAAGGATACTTTTGAGAGAGTCACCCCCACTACCTCCATAAAGGGAAGTTCCAATAGTAGCTTCTAAAGTGTCATCACCTTCATCTCCAAATCCCAAGCCTGATGAACCTTGAAATCGTAAGCTATCATCTCCCAGCCCACCATAAAGAGTGTCTCCAGGTGTCGAATACCCTCTTGAAAGCAATTTATCGTTTCCGGTTCCACCTCTAACTAAACTACCTCCTAGGGTAGAAGTCAATATCATGTCATCTCCACCAAGAGCTTCAATTGTATCGGGTGCTGGATTTCTTCCTCCGTCCTGATCATAGGTATTGTCATTATTATTTAGTTGTGTCACCATACCGTTTCACTCCTCTACATCTATATATAATATATGGTCAATTGTGTATCTGTTCTGTGTGGTTATACCACTAATAACAGAAGTAATTTTATATTCGGCTGTAGTTTAACCTGTTTATCTTGTATAAGTCTAGCCAAGTAAGCTGCAAAAATTACTAGCCAAAGCTGGGCCTAACTATCTGCCTATAGATTTACTCCTATTGACTTTGAAATACAACTTAGTATTTATTCTAAGGCAGCATATTTTTAAATCAATCCACATCCAAGTCCCACTCCATTAGGTACGTTTTCTGTTCTGCATTTGCTACACTTTTAATGTGCCAAAGCTAAACTGCTATCCCTGGCAGGAAAGAGGTTGGTATGAATCGCGGGATCCGACCTGCTACTATAATTAAAAAGTATATTATAGTTGCTGGTTGAGTACCTAAACAATTTTGGCAAAACGAGGAAAGGCCCGGCAATGCCAGTCAAGAATGCTTGCTTCCTGCTTCAACCAGGGAGGTCGGCCTCTTTCAGTTCACAGGCCTAGCTCCAGGTACAGCCTACCCCATTAAATTGATTAACTTCCCCGTACTGATACAGAACAAAAGCCTGTCTTGAGGAGACAGATGTCTGCTTGTAGTCCTATGTAAGACCAAGAGAGTTTTCAGATTCTCAAAGTGTTAGGGTTTAAATCTAGAAACCCATACCATAGGCAACAGTATTAATGTTGGGTAGTTTAGTTATTGATTTTGATTATAGTCTAAACATTACTGGAGGACGGGATTAATTAGCTAATGGTTCCCAGATAGGTCAATTTTGAATGTGCCTAGAATTTAGATAAGGTGAGAGATGGTTTTGTTTCTCTACCTATAGTTGGTGTTAGGGTACGATTCGCAACTTGATTAATTAGTTCTAAATGTTTTCCTAACATATCTGATAAAGCATAACGTTCTAATACAGTTTGCCGTGCTTTTTCCCGTATTTCTGCCATGCGAGTTGGGTGCTCTAAAACTTCATCAACACGGTCAGCTACTTGCTTGGGAGAGAAGAAGTCTGCTAATAGGCCATTTTCCCCATCTTCAATAACTTCCCTGACTGGGGAAGTGTCTGAACCGACAATTAAGCAACCAGTTGATAGGGATTCAATCATTGACCATGAGAGTACAAAAGGTCTGGTTAGGTAAATGTGAACATCTGATGCTTGAATGACTTTCAAATATAATCCATAGGGTAATGACCCAACAAAATGAACTCTTGATAAGTCCAAAGGTATTTTTTCTAGCATCTCTTGTTTGTAAGTTTTACCATTGGGCAAAGATTTACCATAGCAAACTCTTTCGGAACCGACTACTACTACGTGACAGTTGGGCCTTCTTTCTTGGATATAGGCGATCGCTTCGATAAATTCTGGAAAGCCTCGATATGGTTCCATTCCTCTGGCCACATAAGTTACTAGTTCATCTACTCCAGACAAGTCTAAATTGGGCAGTACTAGTTTTATCCCAGGATTGGGTTTGAAATAGTCAGTATCTACCCCATCATGGAGTACAGACAGTTTGCTTTGTAGTTCAGGGGGAAATTGGGAGCGCTGCCAATGTGTGGGAGATAATCCCCAATCACAAGAGTACAAGTCTATTAATATGGGAGCATTTTTTATCCTGATTCTGGCCATGTCATCTACTGTTAGGGGTTCTGCCGGGTCAAAATCTGCATCAGAACCCTGAGAATGATAGAACCATTCAAAATAGCAAAGAATGGGAGTATTGGGAAATGCTTCCTTAACAAATAGAGTGGGTCCCCACCCTGAATGGCCACAGATTACATCTGGGACAAATCCTTGGGCCTTGAGTTGTTCGGCCATTCTAAAGACGGCTTGCCCATAAATTACTGCACTTTCTAGAGGACGCACATAATGGTGGGTCTCTGGGCGGGCCTCCCTACTAGGGTTGAATAGTGCTTTGTAAACTCCTGGTATTTTCCATTCTGGCCGTTCATTTTTTGTCCCAAACACCACTTTGTTTTCTGGATTTGCTCCTAAAGCAGTAACAATATGACGATATTGTGCAGGAAAATTGGGGTGCAGAAATAAGGCTTTCATAAGTTTTGTAACTTGAGTTTAACACTAATTATTAATTACTCTCGGGTGCTTGGCAAATCCACACACAATCTCTAGGAACTGAGTTAGTATCTTTATGAATAATTTGGTAGTTAAGATAGGAGAGAAATTTTTCCATTATTGTATCTGTCATTACTGAATGGGCGGTACCATTTCGTTTCCCCATAAGATTTTTATCCCAATCTTTAAGAAATCTTTGCCAACCTAAATTACTAAGAGTATTTGTGTGATGAAATATGCAAAGTTTTTGACCTTTTAATTTTTCGGGAATTTTAGTTAGGTAGTTAAAAATATCTCTGGGTTCTAAATGAACCATAGTATCGTAGGAAAAGCAAACATCTGCTACTTCTTTCTCAATTTCGTTTAATGTTATTCCATCAATTTTTACATATTTTACTTGAGAGTCTTCTAGTCGATTTTTAGTAGCATTTAACATTGAATTGGAAATATCGGCACATATTAATTTTTGGCAATATTTTAGTAACAATGCTGCGGTTCTTCCCCCACCAATTCCTATTTCTAATACTGTATCTTTTGCTTTGATATATGGCACGATAAATTTGTCTTCTATTAATTTTTCATATTCGGCCAATGAGTTTGCTGCTCCGGCTGCTTTGCCTATCCATTCATCACCTATATAGGTTAATCCTGGGTAACTTTCCTGCCATTTTTTTGCATAGTCTTCCCATGCTTTTTCGTAATCAATAGTCATGGTATGGTTATGTTTTGTAAGTTTGCTAGTTGCAATATATTAGTCGTCAGTTAACCTGTATAGCAGTCCTAAATCGGTTGCGACACTTCAATAAGTAAATAAAACTTTTAAAACTCTTACCTATTCTCTATTCCCTGTTCCCTGTTCCCTAAAAAGCAGTGGAATTTTTGCGCCCGATCACTCATAGGATTGCTATATATATATACTAAAGGAAGTTTTTCCAGCTATCGGGTATCCTCAATTTCAATCCATTCATACTTAATAAATTTCCAGATACTTTCAATTAAGTTGTGCTTTGCTGAGTAAGTTAGCAACCAAAATATCTGTAATTTATCTAAAATTATCTCAAAAATTAAAGACAATTTTAGTGTCAATTATTGGCTGATATATTGTGTGACTTAGTTCATTTTTACATACCATTAATTCCAGAACATTAATTATTTTACTTAGGCAACTATTTAGAGTTATCTGTTCTGATTTCTCTGGATATACATCAAAAAATACTTGGTTTCAGAGAAAATCCATTTTCATCTAAATATCTTAAGTCTATTTCACCTTTCTTTGATTGTACATTCCTTTTATTCGTTGATATTCCCATCTAGTTAACCAATTATATATAGTTTTTCTATTGACTCGAAATCTTGATTTGAATTCGTTGAACGACAATTTTTGATAAGTCAACAGTATACATTAATATCTGTCTCTCAGTTGAGGAAATTTACTTTGCCTACCTTTTCCTTTCTAAAAATTGTTTAGTCTCGGTATTTAGTTCTCTAATCAATCTCATAACAATCACCTTTTTAGTTGTTTTTTCTAAGATATAGTCATTTTAATTTAGATTGAGAAAAGTATTCCTTGCTATAACTAAATTTCAGCAGAAAAAGTTTTCCATTCTTATTTTAAATAACTATAGCAGTTCTAAATCGGTTGCGACACTTCAATAAGTCAATAAAACTTTCAAAACTCTTACCTATTCTCTATTCCCTGTGCCCTGTTCCCTAAAAATTAGTAGGATTTTGGCCATGAACACTCATAGGATTGCTATAGTTATTTTAATTTAGATTGATACAAATATTTGTTGCTATAACTAAGTGTTAGCAGAAAAAAAATTCCCTCCTTATTTGAAATTACTATAGTTATTTTAAATAAAAATGATACACTGTTTAGCACAATAATTAGGAATAATGTTATCAGGAGAGATATTAATAGTTGAAAACATTATTTTATTACACTAATTTTTTGTTTCAATATTAATTTAAACGACTATAAAATTTATTTATTCAAAAGTAATCCATTAAGATTTTATCAGCTTAAAACTTTTAACTCCTCAGGGGGTAAAAACAGGCTTAATGGTATATATAGTGATAACTTGAGACAACAAATTGAATAAGAATTAAACTAAAAAAGAAAGCTTATTGAAGTTGGGAGGTAGCGATCGCTAATTCACTCTTGTCCACCATCTGAGTTGATTATTTATTCATTTATGTAAAATTTATTACTTTTTGTCTGAAGTCTAAACTGTAAGGCATAGTTCAAAATAGTTTCTAGTTGACTTAATTTTATTATACTCAATCTTTGTTTCAATCTTAATTACAACGAGTATATATATTTTTTTTATGGTAAAAATAGCTAATTAATTTTGTGTAACTACTTAGTACATTTGTGTTCGTAAGTTTGTAATTTTAATCAATTTAATACAAGCTGCAAAAAATATTGCCACATTAATTTTTGACTAGTAGTTAGGTAGGAGAGTCAGCATTCTTCCCCTATTTCCTATTTCCTATTTTCTATTTCCTATTTTCTATTTCCTATTACCTTTATTGAATTTAATTATTTGGCTTGAATTTAGTATAAGTTAATTCTATATTCTCATATACTCATCTAATTTTTGATTGTATGGTTGAAAATATTCAACTAATTCCTGATATACTTCTTCACTGGGTTGTGAGTAATTACCAGGATTATATTGAATATATTTTTCTGATACATATGTCGGTAGGTCTAAAAATTGAAATACTTCATTCATAGTTTCTTGAGGAGTACTAAATAAGTCCTCGCTTTTGAGGATGAGAAATTGTTCTTTTGGAAAAATGCTCATCCAATTTTGGAGTTGTTCAATATATTTCCCTCTTGCTAAATATGTATAATGTTGATGGTTAAAACTATAATATGTTCCTGTTTGAATAATTTTATTAGCTTCTCCTTGTAAACGAGTTTCTTCGATAGCTAGCGCTTCTTTCAAACTCAAATATTCAGTTCCTAATCTTACTTCATGGTAGTAATGAGAAATAGCTCTTTTTGCTGGGTTCCTCAAAAGAACAATTAGTTTCATCTGAGGATACTCCTCAAAGACTCTTTGAGGTACTAGAGGATGAAACAAATAATAAGGACTTGATTCTCCAGTAATCATTCCTGGCTCTAATTCGGAAAATTGTGATTGATACCATTTTAAATTTTTGTCAAAATTCAAGTCAAAATAATGAATTTCATGTTGTAAAGATGGAGCAATTAAAGGATGTTGAACTAAATATTTATATAAAGAATTAGTGCCACATTTTTGACCCCCAATTATTAAAAAATAGGGTTTGTTACTGTTCATTTTCTGCCGATATGTTTGTAATATTTTTTGTTAAATTTGATGCCTAAATATTTATTTGATTTTTGGTTATATACTTAAAAGTCTTCAATCAAATTCTGATATATTTCTGATTCAATATCATTTTTTTTCCTACTTAAGATAGAGAAAATAATCTATATATTTTGGTTGTAAACATAGAAAATAAAAGACTTTATTCAGTGTAGTTTTAGGACTATCGAATAAGTCCGCAGTTTCCAGAATTAAAAGTCATTTTAGTTGATTTTTTTTCACTGGTCTAGTCCTTCTTGCTTTTTAGTTCAGAAGAAATATATTAGTTGGGGGTGGGCAACCCGAGACAAAAAACGGACGGGTCGACGAGTGTAAGATATCTGCCAAAGTAGCGACAGCCTGTGAAACGTCAACCCGCATCGGAGCTACGGCTCCGTTGTTTCCTCGTGCCTAACAGCCGGGGAGAATGTCAACTGTACATCCATACTATAATTAGTGTGTCCTTTCTCTTAAAGGGACAATTTTTCCAACTACCCTGACGGGGAAGGGTTAGAGGTGGGTAAATTCCCTGTGCCTCTGTACGGGTTTCTATGCAACGCCTCTACCTATTCCCCTTATGGGAGGGATTAGGGGTGGGTCTCCTATACTTTAAAAAGACTTTTTCGGTAAACCCTAATTAGAAGCGTGAATAAAAACACATCAATGTACTCAACCCTGTGTATCATAACTTAGTATGATTTTCCGTAGTTTTCCTTCCTTCAAAAAATACCCCTGCTGCCAAAATCTCTCTGCCTTTTTCCCCTAATTCTATATTTAAATTATTATCCTCTTGTACTAAAAGAGCGTACCAATATTCTAAACAATCTTGCCATTCTTTTTGTTTAATATAAAGCCAGATAGTTTGAATCAACATCATTATACTATAAGACGGATAATGATGAGGAAAAATACCACTGTTGATTTCTTCAAAGTATGACAAAATCTGCCGTAAACTGTGAACTGTTATGTTATAACAATGACTAGCTTCAGCATCAAACGGTTGTAAAAAAAGCAGTATCGATAAAGATTAAATCACCTGGTTTTAAAATGGAATGAAATTCCTTGAATGTGATCAATGGATTTAGTAAATGTTCAAAAACATAATAACTAATTATCTCATCAAAGCAATTATCAATAAATGGTAATTTTCATGTTAAACAAACTATATCTGTATATTGATATTGCTCCACATCTAAAATAACAAAGATTTGGCTGAATATATTCTTTTTGAGTATTATTGGCGCCAAAATCCAAAACTATTCCGTTTTTTTCAATTTTATTTAATACTTTTAAAATTCCTTCTGAATAAGGATAAGTGGTTTATGTTTCTGTCAGTTTAAGAAATGGTAATTCTCCTAGTTGCAAAATATGAGGAGTACTTCCCCTCATCCATATAGAACAATTTTATGCATTACATACTGTAGCTTTTTTTTTACATTGTGGGCCAATCAATATTTTTTCTGGGTTAAAATTTTTCACCTCTTACGGGGAGTTTAAGAGGTTGACCAATAACTTTAAATTGATTTAGAAGTATAGTTATTTTAAATAAAATGAGACACTATTTGGCACAACAATTAGGAATAATTTCATCAAGATATGTATTAATAGTTGAATACATTCTAACTGTTTTTAATGCACTAAAATCATGTTCTATGTCATTTAAATCAGGAGAGTATTTTGGCAAAATTTGACATCCTCCCCAGCTGTTAGGCACGGAGAAACAACCGAGCCGTAGCTTCTATGGGGGTTGACGTTTCACAGGCTGCCGCTACTTTGGCAGATATCTTACACTTGCCGACCCGTCCGTTTTTTGTCTGGTGTATGCCCACCCGCGACTAATATATTTCTTGTGAACTAAAAAACAACTTGGACTAGACCAGTGAAAAAAATAAACTAAAAAGTCGCCCTAGAAAGGCGAGGCTTTCAACCCAATTTTTCGGTAAATTGAGTTTTATATTGCAGTTATTTTTAGGAATATATCAACTAGAAAATTTGCTTAGGTAATCTATTTCTATACCTTGGGCAAAATCTAGATTAAACATTTTCTATTTTGATAGATGTGAGATATAGCACTATGTGAAATTCAGAAGTAATATCAAATCTGGTAAAAAAAAGTATATTATTCCGGGTTTGTATTAAATGTCTCAACATCCTAATATCTATCTCCTGTAAACCCAGTTTATTGTAATGCTCTAAGGTAAGGGGAACTTGATATAAAACCTAAAACTTACTAACCGACATTCCTCAGATATTCATATATCTTCATGTATATTTATATTTTCAAAGAGACTAATACGAAAAATCTTCGTTCTGGAACTCAATATCAATAGAGTTTATCAATAACTAATTTTTTATGACAAAATTAGTTAAAATTCTTTATAATAGTGAAGATTAATATCTATAGCTATAAAGCTTTCAGGGAGAGCATTCGGGGCGATAGACTAATAAAACTTATCAATCACATATAATAGTGGTTTTGGTCATCCTGAATCTAATACTTATAAGGGAAAAGAAGAATCATGGGTTAATGCCAGATACGATGTAAATTTCCGTCCAAATAGTTTGCCCTCCAGTCTAGAGTTACCAACTCAGTTAAGACTTGTTCTGAGAAATATCGATCTAACTAGGCACTTATTAAAGCATAAGGAATTATGGCTTAGTCCATCAGCTTTTATTTATTTGTTTAAAAATGCTAACAGCTTTAGTAGTATGGTCTTGCTACTAAAAATTTTTATAACTCGTTTACCTATTATGTTGAGACGTTGGCGTAGTAACTTACCTATATAATCTACATTCTACAGTTCAAAACGTAGTATATGACCGACATTCCACAGCTATTCATATATTTTTATATATATTTACATTTTTAAATAGACTTATACTAAAAACCTTCATTCTAGAACTTATAGTTATAGTAGTTTTAATTAAGATTGAAACAAAAATTGAGTATAATAAAATTAAGTCAACTAGAAACTATTTTGAACTATGCCTTACAGTTTAGACTTAATACAAAAAGTAATAAATTTTGTAGGAAATGGCAGTACGATTACCAAAGCAGCTCATACATTTGGGATAGGAAGAGCTTCGATATATAGATAGTTATCTCCCCCAAAATTGTCAGCAACTAAGGTAAAAAGTCGTCAAATAAAATTAGATTGGAAAGAATTAGAAAAAGATGTAAAACAAAATCCAGAGTCGATCATTGTCAGACAGATCTAAAAAATTTGGAGTTAATCAACCAGCTATATTTTATGCTTTAAAAAGAATGAATTTTCCTTGAAAAAATAAACAACTTCGTTATAGAGAAAGAAATAGAGAAGAAAGGATAAAATATTATCAGCTTTCCCTCGAAGTTTTATCAAAAAATCAGGAAGTAAAAGCCTTGTATTTGTCGATTAATCAGGATTTGAAGATAATCAAGACTGTATTTATGCCTGGTCAAAAAAAGGGAAAAAAGTTTATGGTGAGCAAGAAGAAAAACGAGGTAAAAGAAAAAATTTAGTAGCCGAGAGAAGAAAAAAGTAAAAAGATTTAATAGCACCAATTATATTTAAAGTCACCCTAAATGCCGTGGGATTTGAACAATGGTATGATCAACATTTATTACCATCATTAAAAATTCCCAGTGTACTGCTGCATGGATAATTTACCAATTCTCACGAAAAAACGTTATTAGAGAATTAGTAGAAGCAGGGGCTCACCAATTATTTTTTTGCCAAAACACTCTTCTGATTTAAATGACATAGAACATGATTTTAGTGTCTTAAAAAGACCTAGAATGTATTCACTAATCAATACATCTTTTGATTAAATTATTCGTAATTATTGTGCTAAATAATATCTCATTTGTATTTTAAGTAATTATAGTTATTTTAATTAAAATTGAAACAAAATTTGAGTATAATAAAATTAAGTCAACTAGAAACTATTTTGAACTATACCTTACAGTTTAGACTTCAGACAAAACGTAATAAATTTTGTAGAAAATGGCGGTACGATTACCAAAGCAGCTCATACATTTGGGATAGAAAAAGCTTCGATATATAGATATTTATCTCCCCCAAAATTGTCAGCAACTAAAGTAAAAAGTCGTCAAATAAAATTAGATTGGAAAGAATTAGAAAAAGATGTAAAACAAAATCCAGAGTCGATAATTGTCAGACAGAGCTAAAAAATTTGGAGTTAATCAACCAGCTATATTTTATGCTTTAAAAAGAATGAATTTTCCTTGAAAAAATAAATAACTTCGTTATAGAGAAAGAAATAGAGAAGAAAGGATAAAATATTATCAGCTTTCCCTCGAAGTTTTATCAAAAAAATTGGAAGTAAAAGCCTTGTATTTATTAATGAATCAGGATTTGAAGATAATCAAGACTGTATTTATGTCTGGTAAAAAAAAGGGAAAAAAGTTTATGGTGAGCAAGAAGAAAAACGAGGTAAAAGAGAAAATTTAGTAGCCGGGAGAAGAAAAAAGTCAAAAGATTTAATAGCACCAATTATATTTAAAGTCACCCTAAATGCCGTGGGATTTGAACAATGGTATTATCAACATTTATTACCATCATTAAAAATTCCCAGTGTACTGCTGCATGGATAATTTACCAATTCTCACGAAAAAACGTTATTAGAGAATTAGTAGAAGCAGGGGCTCACCAATTATTTTTTTGCCAAAACACTCTCCTGATTTAAATGACATAGAACATGATTTTAGTGTCTTAAAAAGAGCTGTGTCTTAAAAAGAGCTAGAATGTATTCACCAATCAATACATCTCTTGATTAAATTATTCGTAATTATTGTGCCAAATAGTGTATCATTCTTATTTAAAATAACTATATTTCAAATAAGAATGGAAAACTTTTTCTGCTGAAACTTAGTTATAGCAATAAATACTTGTCTCATGAAACTTAGTTATAGCAATAAATACTTATCTCAATCTAAATTAAAATAACTATAATATCAACATATTTTATCAATAACTAATTTTTTATGAGAAAATTAGTTACAATTCTTTATGAAAGTAAAAATTGATACCCATAGCTATAAGGCTTTCAGGGAAAGAATTCGGGGCGGTAGATAAATAAAACTTATCAATTTAATGTTAAGAAGTGCGGAATGTGGGATATAAAGCTCTGGAGTCGTCGGATTGACATTCATCGCAATGGTCCTAACCCAGAAAACGAGGGTATAAAAGTCAAGCTTTTCATAAGTCATACCCTGTAAAAGTAAGCTTCTTGGAAGATTTGACCATAAGTTTTAGTCATTTCTGCAAAGGTATTTAACGACTCCAGAACATATTTAGCGTTGATGGCAAGTCGCTGACGTAACTCCTCATCTGTCAATAAAGACATCAAAACATTTGCTAATTCTTCTGGGTTGTCGCAAGTATAGAATAAACCGTTAATATTTGGCTTGACTTGTTCAACTATGCCAAAAACTGGAGTAGTAACTATAGGTAAACTATAAGCCATTGCTTCTAATATTACTCTGGGGAAACTCTCAATGCGCGAGGTACAAACAAATATATCTGCTGCTTGATAATATTTTGCTGTCTCTGAAGTTTCTCCTACTATTTCTACTCTTTGCTGAACTTCTTCTGGTAAATTTTTGACAAGTTCGTGCAACTTTAAGCTGTAAAGATTTGGTCGGTCGCCTACTAGAAAACATTTAATTTTTTGTCTTTCTTCTTCTGGCATAAATGATAGGGCTCTTATTAGGTCATGTTGACCTTTCCTTTCACAGACAGTACCTAATAATAGAATAACTATTTCATCTTTTTTGACTCCTAAAGCTAACCTTGCTTCTTGTCTAGACCATTTAGCACTAGCTTTTTTTAATAAGTCTAAATCTAGCCCATTATGAATAACGGTAAAATTGTGATGACTATTTAAAGGAAGGTATTTATTTCGAGTAGCATCAGAAACAAAAATTATGCGATAAGGATAACGGAAACATTCTAATGCTCTGACAGCTATTTCAGTTCCAAAACGATTAAAATAAGTTTGCCAAGGTTGACTTTCATGTACATTCCAGACACTGGGAATATTTAACATTTGAGCTACATCTACCATAAAAAAGTTTTCTAAGGTATTGATATACATAACATCAATATTTAGAGATTTTATTTCTTGAGCAAAAGTGGTTAAAGCTGAATCATAAACATCTCTTTTGTAAATATGTTCCAGAGGATTATCTTTGACAATAACTTGAATATTTTGTTGTTGATAAATTTCTCTCAACTCCCCATCATTTACAGAAAATATTATTGGTTCAACAATTCCATCTTTGGCTAACTTTAGGGCTATTTCCAATTGATGAAGAGGGGCCCCAGTTAGTTCTAAAGAATTACTACACATCAACATTTTAATTCTGGGAAAAGCTTCTTTTACAGAAGTAGGTAAGTTTTCTGTACTGCAACTAATCTGATTATTTATTTCTGATTTTTTCCCATGATTATCTACTTTTGTATGACTATTTATTTCTGATTCTTTTGGATAATTTACCTCTAGGATATGAGTATTTATTTCTGACTCTTTCTGGGAGTTCTCGACTCTTGCTTGGTTATTTATTTCTGATTCATTTTGATTTTGAGAATTTGCCTTTAGTATCTGAGTATTTATTTCTGACTCTTTCTGGGAGTTATCGACTCTTGCTTGGTTATTTATTTCTGATTCATTTTGATTTGGAGAATTTGCCTTTAGTGTCTGAGTATTTAATTCTGATTCTTTTTCGGAGTTATCGACTTTTACTTGAGTATTTATTTCCGGTTGATTTAAATGAGTATCTAACTCTAACTCTTTCTCAGAATTAACTGACTTCATAATTCTTTTTGACTTCCGAGTTATAACTTCTAAATTTTTAATAAAATATCTCCTGGGTTGAATTTTAAACAACTCACTTTCCAGAGAAAAATGAGGACTATAAAACTCATCTATCATCTGAGAATATTTCCGACGATAATTTGCTTCTTCTTGAGGATTATCAGAATAACCTCGACTCGTTCCTTCCTTATGAATTAATTCAGCATCTGCACAATAAACCGAACGATAACCACTTTCTAAAAGTCGATAACCATAGTCAGCATCATTATAAGCAACAGCAAAATTTTCCTCATCAAAACCACCTAATTCTAAAAATAATTTTCGGGGAGTTAACATACAAGCTGCGGTTACTGCCGAATAATTTCTTGAAACAAACGCTTGGGAAAGATAACCCCTATTTTCACTATGTAATAATTTAAAAGCATGACCTGCTAAACCATGGTGTAAACCATGAATTACACCAGCATGTTGAATTCTTTTATCCGGATAAATTAACTTAGCACCCACCGCACCGACTCCAGGAATTTTTGCATACCCCATCATTTGACTTAACCAGTGAGGATAAATAATTTCTGTGTCATTGTTTAGAAAGAGAATATACTCAGTTTTTACCTTTTCGACAGCGCGGTTATTTATAGCAGCAAAGTTAAATTTTCCATCAGTATTGGCAACAGGGATAACTGATATATTTGCTTCGCCAGAATACAAATATTTCAAACTTTCCAAATATTCTAAAGTTTCAGATTCATCACTTTCATTATCAATCACAAAAACTTGATAATTTTGATAGGTTGTCTTTCCCAGAGACTCAATACATGCTTTCAATAACTTAGCCTGATTTTTAGTTGGAATAATAATAGTTACTGAGTTACCTTGGTCCGGAAAAGTTGGTTTGAAAATTCCTAAATTTTCCCGCACTGCCCAGTCTGGTTGAGAAATATTTCCTACTACACCTCGACGAATTAAACTTTCTTGAACTGCTTTTTTACCTGCTAGAAAACTTTTCGGTTTTTCCCCTCCAGAAATAGCCGTCGAACCCGGAGTTGTTCGCCAATGATATAACACTAAAGGTAAATGTCCGACTTGACGAGAAATTTCTGTTGCTCTTAAGGCAAAATCATAATCTTGGGAACCTTCAAAGCCAATTCTGAATCCTCCTATTTTGTCAAAAATTTCTTTTCTCACTACACACAAATGACCCATATACATATAGGAAAGTAATAATTCTGGAGAATATTCTGGTTTAAATTGAGGATCGAATCTTTTGCCTTCAGTACTAATTTTATCGTCGTCGGAATAAAGAAAATCTATCTCTGGATTTTGACTTATATATAGAGCAACTTCCCCCAAAGCATCCGGAGTGAGTTCATCATCATTATCCAAAAAGAGAATAAAGTCTCCCGTGGCCAGTTCCGCAGCGGAATTAGTCGCAGCACTAATATTGCCATTTTCGGAACGGAATGTCAGTTTAATACGGGAATCAGTATTAGCTATTTCTGTCAGAATTTCCCGAATATTCGGATTGTTACTACAGTCATCAGCTATGCAAAATTCCCAATTTTGGTATACTTGGTTTAGTATGCTGTCTATTCCCTGACGCAAAAATTCTAGGGGGGGGTCATAAACTGGCATAACCACAGAAATTTTTGGTAAAGGAGTCCGACAACTGTCCAAACGGGATATTAGATATTGACCGGAGCGATCGCACCACTTATTTACTGCCAACCAAGCATCATAAACATCTATAGTTTCTGGCAGGACAAACCCAGGGGGAGGTAATAGCTCTCCGTCTTGCTTTTGTTGCTGTCTATATATTGCTAATATTTGTCTGGCAATACTAGGTAACTCTGAGGGTAGGGGGATGATGCGGCCTAACCTTTGTTTCCTTTCGGCAGTCCTTTTGCGAATAGCTTGGGCAAATTTGGATAACTGCTGGAATTTATCTTTAGCTTTTTCCCAAAAACTATAACGTTTTAGTTGTAAAACCTCTGAGGAAGGAAAACCAACTATTTCTCCACTGTCCAAATATGCTTCTAAACTAACTTGCCATTTTCCGGCTGGAAGTTCGACGGTTACTTCAAAGCCACTATGGCCACTTCCTACCCAATCTGGGAAAATTTCCCCTACATCTTTCCGACGCAAACCATAAGCGCAGTCTACAGAAATATCTCCATATTTAAGAACTAATTTGGTAACTTTCTGTTCTGGGTGGCAACACCAACCAGCAAATAAAATTACTCCCTCCCTTTGTTGCCAGTTTGTGGGAGCATCAAAATTTGCTTTGACGGTAGATATTGATATGGGGTAGATTGCTAGTTCATGCCACTTTCCTTTTTTATCTTCTACTTCGAGTATTAATTGATAATTTCCTGGGGAAAGTTCTACAGATATTTGAAAGCCAGAATTTTGAGCAGTGGAAATATCATTATATTGTTGGGCAACATCTGGTCGTGGAATACCATACTTACCAAGAAAAATTTCGGTTCCTACTCTGGCACGAATATTTTGGTGCTTGAGAATATCGTGGAAACACCAACCTACTATTTCTATTTGAGAGTTGGAAATTTTCCAGTTAATAGGGGAGTCAATAGAAAAAAGGAAGCCCCCTCGCAAATTTCTCAGTCTCTTTTTTAGTTTCCCTTTCAAACTAAACCACTTTTCTCGGAGTTTCCAGAATTTGGAAGATTTCATCCCAGAAATTTCTGCCCTAAGTATTTCTGTTTTGTAGTATTGAGCGTTTAATTGAGTTTGAGTTTGTTCAAGAGTGGCTTGAGTTTGTTCGAGACTGGCTTGAGTTTGTTCGAGACTAGTTTGAGTTTGCCCCAATACTCCTTGAGTTTGTTCGAGACTGGTTTGAGTTTGTTCGAGAGTGGCTTGAGTTTGTCCCAATACTCCTTGAGTTTGCCCTAATTCTGTTTCTAGCAGTTGAATTTTGTTTTGAGATTCTAATAATTTTACCTGAGTACCATCTAATAATCTTTGAGCTTTCCCTAATTCCGTTTCTAGGAGTTGAATTTTGTTTTGAGATTCTGATAATTTTACCTGAGTACCATCTAATAATCTTTGAGCTTCTCCGAATTCTGTTTCTAACAGTTGAATTTTAGTTTGAGACTCTTGTAACTTCAGAATATTGCCATTAAGTCGTAGTTGAGTTTGACCTAACTTGGTTTCTAATATTCCAATTTTTTCCTGAGAGTCTCCTAACTTAGTTTGATTTTTCTCAAGTTGAATTTGAGTTTGCCCAAAGTCTGTTTCTACTCGTAATAATTTTTTCTGATACTCAGTTAATTTAATCTGAGTACCTTCTAGTTGAACTTGAGTTTTTCCATACTCCGTTTCTAAACTCAATATTTTAGCTAAAGCTTCTTGAAACCTAGTTTTTGAGTTATTCAGTTGTGCCTGAGTCTGCCCTAAGTCTATTTCTAATCCAATAATTTTTTGTTGAGACTCTTGTGATTTTATTTGATTGTTTTCCAGTTGAGATTGAGTCTGCCCTAGTTTTCTTTCTAATGTGACTACTTTAGTTTGAGATGCTTGTAATTTTTTTACTTTACCTTCGAGTTTAACTTGAGCTTTACCTAATTCTATTTCTAGTAATTCTATCTTTTTACTAGACTCTTCCAGCTTAACTAAGCTAATATCAAGTTGTTGCTGAGTTTCACCTAATTCTGTTTCTAAGTTTCCTACTTTATTTTGTGCTTCTCGAAATATTTCTTGCCATTTTTCTAGATCTGTTTCTAAACTACTAATTTGTTTTTCTAAACCTCGAATATTTAACCAATCTCTAAATTCCCATAATTCTGATTCACTTTTAACTTTCGAATCTTGAATTTTTACTTCTGAGTTCTGATTTATGACTTCTGAATTCCCACCTATACTATTTTTTTCTAGTTGTTGATAAGTTTCTAACGTTTCTGGGAAATATTTTGCTATGAGACTAGGCTTAGTAGTTTTACCAATATCTTTTACTAATAATGATTCGGCAAAATTTCCAGGAGGGGGCGCTGGTAAATTTATTTCAAATTTTTCGTTAACTGCCTGGATAAAGCTTTCAGGATTTTTACCAATATTATCAACTTTACCTATTAAACATTTTCCTGAAAATTGTTGATAAAAGTCTAATATTCTCTGATTGTAATTCAACCACATTTTCACAGCTTTTTCCGGTTGCTCCAATAACTTTTCATCGGTATTTCGTCGATAAAGAGAGTCTACTACTTCCCAAGGGGAGCGATAAACAAAAACAAATTTAGCATCAGGTAATAGTTGCAACCAAAAGTTTAAAAATAATGTGCTTCTGGGGTCTTTCCATCCCCATATTTTGTTGGATTTCTCATTTTCTTCTTGACGATTTTTTATGAGTTTTTTTGCTATTTTTAACTGTTGCTTTTTAACTGTAATTTCTTTTGTTTCTACATTACTACCGAGAACATCAATATGTTGAGATTGTAATATTCTTTTATGGAGTTCTACAAATTCTATATCTTCAAAATGTCCCCTAATATTCCCATATTCAGGACCAACTAATTTTTCTCCAATATTTACTCCTACACTTTGAAATAAAGAAGCAGTTAAAGAGGTCCCTGAACGATGGATTCCTGTAATAATCAAAACTGTTGGTTTCATCTAAATTTTCCTCCTTATATTAAGCAAAATTTGCAAAATTCCAAGATACTAATACTTCTTGTCTTGCTGGTAAAGTCATTCTGTCGATAATTACAGTACTTAATCTGACAATTAGTTCTCCTGAATATTCAGGAATTTCTACTTCTATCACACCATAATTGGTTTTACCAAATATATTTTTATTGTTTAAGGGAAGAGATTTTTGTACTAAAACTTCTCCATTTTTGTTATTAATCATCTTAATTTTACAGCCAATAGAATAATTACCTATAGGTTCTATTTGTGGATAAGCTCGAAATTGTTTTTGACCTTCTATTTGAAATTTCATCTCAGTCTGATATTGATGACTATCAGACAATATTTTATCTGACAAATTTTCACCTTCCCAATTCTGAGTAGGTAGTTCTGAGCTAATATTTCTGATCTTTTCTTCAGTGGCATTTTCCACATCTTCTGTATTGGCAAAATTGTTAACTTCCCAATTCTGAGTAGGTAATTCTGAGCTAATATTTCCGATGATTTCTTCAGCGGCATTTTCCACATCTTCAGTTTTGGCAAAATTATTAACTTCCCAATTCTGAGTAGGTAATTCTGAGCTAATATTTCCGATGATTTCTTCAGTGGTATTTTCCACATCTTCGGTTTTGGCAAAATTATTAACTTCCCAATTCTGAGTAGGTAATTCTGAGCTAATATTTCCGATGATTTCTTCAGTGGTATTTTCCACATCTTCGGTTTTGGCAAAATTGTTGACTTCCCAATTCTGAGTAGGTAGTTCTGAGCTAATATTTCCGATGATTTCTTCAGTGGCATTTTCCACATCTTCTGTATTGGCAAAATTATTAACTTCCCAATTCTGAGTAGGTAATTCTGAGCTAATATTTCCGATGATTTCTTCAGTGGCATTTTCCACATCTTCTGTATTGGCAAAATTGTTAAGTTCTAAATTTTGACTTGTGAATCCTGACTTTATATTTAGGGGTTGAGCAACTAAACTTCCAGAAATTGGCTTTTGTAAAATATATAAATCCTGCCCATTTGCCAAATTACTTTGAGGAAATCTTTTAATGTGTTTAAACATAGAAAATATTTCCTTATAAGCTGCAGGTGTATGAACTGCCGCAATAGTATGTTGACCTTGACCGTCTGTTTCCCCTTGATGGTCAAGATATAAAAATAATCCCTCTTCACCAATACTATACATTGCCGCTTTATGGGAATTTCCACTGCGAAAAATATCATAAAC
This sequence comes from Trichodesmium sp. MAG_R02, assembly GCA_023356605.1. Lineage (GTDB taxonomy): Bacteria > Cyanobacteriota > Cyanobacteriia > Cyanobacteriales > Microcoleaceae > Trichodesmium. The sequence continues at coordinate 32,374 of JAKQYE010000028.1, forward strand.
TATCGGGAAAAATTGAGGTCCGTGAAGAGTCATAAATAATATTCCACCAGGTCGTAAAACTCGATAAATATCCCATGCCCAAAGATGTTGTAAATCTAAACTTAGATGAGTAAATACTGAGATAGCATTAATTAAATCAAACTGATTACTTTCAAAAGGTAACGGTGGTTGAATATCGTTATTTTTGACAGTGGCAAATTTAATATTTTCTTGACACCATTCAGCACATTCAGCAAAAACGTCACAACCAAATAGTTTTTGATTGGGTAAAAGTTCAGGTTCAAATGCCATTAAATAACGCCCTACTCCACAGCCAAAATCTAGTATTTTCTCAAATTGATTAAAATTAAATCCTGCAGTTTGAAGATAATTTTTTACGGTATATCTAAGGTCATCAAATGAACTAATAAAAGCTTTGATACTGGGGTTGCCACTTATTCTTAATAACAGATCATTTGGTGGCAGTAATGCAATATTCTTAATGGGATAAATCTTAACTACTCGCTCCCAATGAAAATTATTAATAATTTTAACTAGTATAATGTCATTGACTGATAAATTTTGAGTATTAATAAGACATGACCATTTGTATTTTTGAGTTTGAATTTCGGGTTCTGGAAAACAGCTTCCTACTTCGTTTCCATTGATTAAAAATGATATTTTTTCTACCTTTTCTTCTGGATTAATGTCTGCTGCCCATCCCTCTAGATAAATATCTCCTGTAGCTGTCATTTGAATTTTTTGGCAACCTCCATCAGGATGACAATGAAAGTTTAATAATTCATCTATTTGTTCCCCAACTTCTTCTTTATTACTTTTTATTGCTTCCTTCTTCCGGATAATATATAAGTCATGGTGTCCACAAAGACCTCTTTTAATTCGATGCCATTTTGCCTTTCCCTGAGTCACTTTTTGAATTACTTTACCTACCCATTTCTCTCCAACATAAGTAACTCCAGAATCTTCATTTTTCTGAAAAAGACTGTCGCTTTCTGAAATAAAATAAATTTCTTCTGCTTCCACACCTGTCTCTATAGTCATTAAAGATAAATCATGGGTACTGAAGATTAATATGCCATTTTCAGTCAAGCTACTATATAATTTTTCTAACCAACCAGTAAAAGTTTTCTGGGGAGTGTGGCCAAAAAAAGAACAGGTAAAAATGCAGTCAAATTTTTGATTGATTTGATAATCTTCAGGATAATTAGTTGAAACTATCCCCTCAACACCAAATTGTTGTTTTTGAAATTCTACTGCTTCAGGATAAATATCCGAAACCCATATTTTATTGGTCGGTATTTCCTGAAGCAAAAACCTACTAAAACGCCCATAACCACTAGCAAAATCTAGAAAAGAAGAGATGTTTTCAAAGCCATCAAAATACCATTCTACAATTTGTTTAACTGCATCTAAGATTCTTTTACCATTAGAAAAATATCGTAGCAATGCTTCATCTTTCCTCCCGTCTGTATTTTTCAAAGCATAGAGATACATTCCATCTTCTGGATGAATTATCACGTTTACTTTTTCAGGTTTTTGAGTTTGGTCTTGAATAAATTCATCTGAAATTAACTGATGATTGAAATCTGTTTTTTCTACATTCATATTTTTATATTTTAACTTGCTTTTCTCATTTTGTTTTTATCATATAAAATATACAACACTAGGGGTTCAATAAAGAGGTAATGCAATTTTAAAAAAATATTTTCAAGGTAGACTTTTGATAAACAAACACCTACAAGTTTTAATGAGTAGGTAAATTTTAATGTCTTCAGTCTCTCCTTGAATAGGGGACTAAAAAAAGTCTTATAATCAGTATTTTAAGCATAAGGCCTCATTGGCCTGTACGGATAAACTGATGACTAAAATAATCTGATTTTTTGACTCTCTTTGTATTTTAAATATATTCAATTTTTGCTTGATTATTCAGAGTCCTATGTTCAATGTTTAAGTCAGGTTCTATTAAAAAGTCAATGACACCTGTACCACATGAATCACTATAATGTTGCACTCTAAACATAGCAATGTCAATGCAACGGGATAAATAGGTAAGATGATTGTCTGACATTCCAGTAACTCCAGCATTTAAGAAATATACACCAGGATTTAGTAAACATTTGAACTTAAATTTAACTGTAATTGTTTGTTGTGCTGCAATATGCTCTACTGATTGAGTATAACTATGTAAAGATGCTCCTCCTAACTCAAAACCACTGAGAGTTTTTATCAACATTCCAAACCTAACTTTAGATGTTGAATTCATAAATTCTACTTTGTATGTATAGTAATATTCCCGGCGGTTAATTAAATGATTTACCCTTTTACCATCAAAAGTAATAATATGGGGGTCAATAATTTTTGCTCCCCTATCAGGATAATGTATAGTATTTGAGGGTATCATGTCTGGGTCATAAATTTCTTCATATTCTATTGATTGTGCAATCTGATATTGATTTTTATTTTGACTATTTTTTTGAGATTGAGATGTTGATTCATCTGTATTCTGATTATTGAATAAGTCTTGAATGGTTAAATTAGGAATTTGGCGAATTTCTTCTCTTATTGATGGAATTTTATCTGGAAAAGCATAGATTAATTTCTGATATTTAGAAACTACATATTTAGGAGTATGATAAAGTAACATTTCCCCATGATCCATCAAAATTGCTGAATCACAAAGCTGAACCACTGTTGAAGCAGCATGAGACACAAATAAAATTGTACCTCCTCTTTCTTGAATGTCTTGAATACGAGCAAAACATTTTCTTTGAAATGCTTCATCTCCTACTGAAAGTGCTTCATCAACCACTAAAATATCTGGATCTACACTGGTCGCTACAGCAAATCCTAGTCTAATAAACATTCCACTAGAATAAGTTTTTACGGGTTGGTCAATAAAATCACCAATATCGGCAAAACTAGCAATTTTGTCAAACTTTGCTTCTATTTCTGCTCTTTTTAATCCTAATAACTGACCGTTAAAAAAAACATTTTGTCTCCCTGTAAATTCTGGATTAAATCCACTACCAAGTTCTAATAGTGCAGAAATTCTCCCTTGAACTTTGACTTTTCCTGTTGTTGGTGTTAGAGTGCCCACAATTATTTGTAGAATGGTACTTTTTCCTGAACCATTCCGTCCTACAATTCCTAAAGTATGCCCTCTTTCTATTTCTATATTGATATTTTGTACTGCCCAAAATTCATCGGCACGACTTTTTCCAGGGAGTAAAATTTCTTTTAAACGGTCTGCAGGATGTCGGTACCGTTTAAAACATTTAGAAACATTTTGTAGTGAAATTATAGTTTCAGGCATGATGGATTTTATATGTAAGCGTTTCCTGGGGAATACTGCACAAACAGCTATCAGCTATCTACAATAAAGTTATTAACTTATTATTGCACTGAAGGAGGAATTAGTCTCTAAGGAGAATTAACAGTAATCTTGAAATTTGTAATTAGCAGTATATATTATATAGCAATCCTATGAGTATTTGTGGCAAAAATATTACTGCTTTTTACGGAACAGGGAAAAGGGAACAGAGAATAGCTAAGAGTTTTAAAAGTTTTATTTACTTTTTGATTTGTCGCAACCTATGCGCGGACTCCTATATATTGTCTAAATTGTCAAAAATTAATTTTTTTAGTAAGCATTCGGCTATTAGTTCTTAACTATAAGCTATTACTAAATGGAGTCGGTAAAAGCAATTGAAAAATTTAGATATAATTCAAAGCTACTGTCAAAGTAGTTTCTCTTAACTGCTATATAAATATTTATTGAAATCTCCCTTTAATAGGAGTGGATATTAAGCTGATAGCTGACGAATGAATGCTTACTCATAAAACATCAGCAAAAGCAGGGCGTAGTTTTTGATAAACCCATAAGCCAAAATAAAATATTAATATAGAGATTAAAGTAGCAATTCCTAATTCTCCCCAGTGTTTAATTTCTCCTACTAATATTAGGTCACGATATACTTCGACGATCGCTGTTAAAGGGTTACACCAAAATACCCAAACTCGCCAATTGTCTGGAATTACTGATGCCGGATATACTATTGGTGTGACATAAAACCAAAGGTTAATAATTACTCCTAGAGTTTGTGGAATATCTCGTAAAAATACTGTTAATCCGGCAGTAAAATATCCTAAACCTGCTGTTAATAAAAGTTGAGGTATAAATACTATAGGTAGTAGCCATAATGTTTGATTTATTACTCCAGATGATATATAAAGCATTCCTGTTAAAGCTATTAACCCAAATGTACTTTCTATAAATGTTGAAAGAATAGGAACTAAGGGTAATAAATTGAGAGGAAAGACTAATTTTTTAACTAAATTGGGCTGTCTAATTACACATCCAGAAGCTTGAGTTAATCCATTAGTGAAAGCTAGCCAAGATATTAATCCTGCAAATAGCCATAATCCAAAGGTTAGCTTACTATCTTCTGGTAATCCTTTCAGGCTAAGTTTAACTTTCAGAATAATTGAGAAGACGTAGGTATAAATTAAAAGTTGGGATAGCTGATTGAGTAGTGGCCATAAATTTCCAAGAATTGAGCCTTTATACCTAGCTTCTAAATCTCTTCGTACTAATGTGAATAACAAGTTTAGGTTAACTAACCAATGAGTATTTACCACGGTTAGCCAATTACTGGCCCTGGTAGTTTTGCGGACAATACTTTTGAGCATAAATTTTCAATCTTTGTGGGAAACCAACCTCATGTAAACCGGATTTAGTATAGACTACTACTGGACTTAGTTGACACAGTCCTTTTTTTTTAGCAAACCCTAAGTAAGGGTTCTATCACTTCCTTAATTGCCTTTAATTGTTCTGTATTATAGTCCCAGCGTTTCAAAAAGTCTTTGTAATTTCCCTGGCCAGTAGTTGTAGCTTGATATAATTCCTGAATATTGCTTGATAAGCTGGGTATATTAAGGCTTTTTATGAGTTTTGTGGTTCGCGATCGCACTGTTTTGGATCTATTGGCTGCCTCTTCATCTTGATTTTCCTGATGGTGGACTACCATTGCCGAACACATGGCCAAATTTTTGACCAATAGTTCTACTACTATCTCGGGAGCTGCTTCTAAGGCTTTGAATACTGATGGTGATGGATTATCTGCTAGGGGTCGAGAATCTGTGAGATAACCCACAAAAAATCCTCTAGCACCATTTTTACTCTTGACTAAATCCCCAATTAATGCTTCTATTCTAGTTTCTGATAGCTGGTCGGTTTCCATCTCGGACATGATTTCTTGAGTTAGGGCGATCGCCTTTTCAAATGTTATATTTTCTGGTACTGATAATAATGAGGTCATAAGTTCCGGATAATTATTAAATAGACTCTTTGTATAATAAACGTTGTACATGAATATATTGACATCCTCTCGGACCTAAAGGCGCGGAGATTCCCATCCACCTAATAGTCATCTAAATCAAATAAAGATAGCTATATAGGCTCAAGGTGGGTTAACGTCTCTTCGGCGACTACTACTTTGGCGGTAGTCTTACCCTTGCCTCTACCTCCGTTTAATGACTTGGACTGCCAGTCTGCAACTAATATGTTTATTGCTGCATTCGTTCACCGTTCTTAGAAACCTATGATAATCTATATCAATCTATGATTATCTGTTCTATTCCTGCTTCATTCTGGCAACGTCGGCGTTATCCAGTCCACAAGCTGTCACGGTCGAACTGACCGCCATAGCTAAATTTAACGCTGCATTCAAGTCTCGCTCGCAA
>JAKQYE010000280.1 GCA_023356605.1 Trichodesmium sp. MAG_R02
ATCAATTAACCCTGCAACTATTCCTAGGTGGTCAAGATTTTCAACTGTTATTTCTTCTATTAAAGACATTTTTTTGATACTCAATAAGGATAGAATTATCAGTTTTATGATCTCACTTGAAGTGACTAAAGACCATAAGTAATTATACGTAAATTAAATAGATATTGTCTTGTAACCTCTTATAATACAATTATGTTGTGCGGAATGTGGGTTATAATCTTTAACTTAAAGGGCGAATGTCAATTAGATTAGGTCAATGCTCTTACTTAAGAATTAATTTTCTCTAAGATCTACCTATAAAATTATGTCTAATTCTTTTTATCCATGGAAAGTGCAAAATTTACCTATATTAGGACCTCTGTGGAGACAAATAAAAGCGGTGCCTAAACCTATTCCTGAAAATTCTATTCTATTACGAGTAATGGTACAGGGATTGGTGATAGTAGGTATCATAGCAATTGATGTGGCTGCTGGGGTAGCAACAGATGAACTACCTTTAACTTTTTGGGCAGGACCACTAAGTATTATAGGAGCAATTTGGAGTTGGTACAATCGCTACAAAAGAAATTTACCAGCTAAATTTTTATTGGCGATAGGAATGTTATTAGCTTTAGCTGCCTTTTTGAGCAGGCTGATTGGTGAGTTAAATGATACACGACTGGTATTGGCTGAATTATTGATTCAACTTCAAGTATTACATAGTTTTGATTTACCCATGCGAAAAGACTTGGGTTATTCAATGGTTATAGGGCTAATTTTGTTGGGGGTTGCAGGTACTATTAGTCAAACTTTAACTTATGGACCTGTATTACTAGTGTTTATTGTGTTTGCTATTCCTTGCCTTATTTTAGATTATCGTTCTAGGCTAGGTTTGCATTCAAAATTTTTCGGTAATAAATCAGAGTTTCCAAAGCAAAGGCAGCCCCCCAAAATGTCTTTGTTAAATGCTACTTTGTCTCCCAAGCGATTAACAATATTATTATTAGTAATTATTGGTTCTGGTATGGCAATTTTTGCTTTTTTACCGAGATTGCCTGGATATCAATTACGAACTTTTCCTGTCAGCAGTCCAATTAATTTGGATGTAGAAAATTTCGATGGACGGAGGATTACAAATCCTGGTTATATTAGTCAAGGTAGAGAAAATGAAGATGCTTCTGAAAATAGTAATGGAACTAATCAAGAATCAGGTCCGGGTAATTTAGATACTACTTATTATTATGGGTTTAATACTAAAATAAACCAAAATTTGCGCGGACAGTTGATTCCTCAAGTTGTGATGCGAGTTCGATCACAAGCTGAAGGATTTTGGAGAGTTTTGGCTTTCGATAAATATACTGGTGAAGGCTGGGAAATTTCCCGGAATGATAATACTATTACTTTAGATCGTCTTCATTGGTCTTATCAATTTTCTGTGAATTTACGGAAAAATAATTATCAAAATGAAACTAAAGAAGTCATTCAAAGTTATACAGTAGTTTCTCAGTTACCAAATTTAATTCCAGCTTTATATGAAGCTATAAAAGTATATTTTCCTACTAAAAAAATAGCAATTGACCCTGATGGAAATTTACGTTCTCCTCTTGAACTTAGAGAAGGTTTAACCTATACAGTAATTTCTAATGTTCCTTATCGAGATCGTAGTATTTTGGCTCATACGGGAACAAATTATCCAGAAAGTATTACTAAATATTATTTACAAATTCCTCCTGAAATAGCAGAAAAAGTTAGACAAAAAACGGAGGAAATTTTAGCAAACAAAAATCAAGTTGCTAAAGCAAGTAAACCTATTATTTCCCCTTACGAAAAAGCTCTTTATTTAGCTCAATACCTCAAACAGAATCCAAATTATAAACTCCAGAAAGCACCGCCATTTTTAGCAGAAGATGAAGATTTAGTTTCAGCATTTTTATTTGGTTATCAAAATAGTCCAGAGGGGGAAAAAATTATGGGTGGTTATGGGGATCATTTTTCCACTGTTTTGACAATAATGTTACGTTCTATTGGAATTCCTGCTAGATTAGTTGGCGGTTATGCTCCTGGTGAATTTAATCCTTTTACTGGTTTATATGTGGTAAAAAATACGGATGCTTATATGATGACGGAGGTGTATTTTCCTGAACATGGGTGGTTTGCTTTTAATCCTATTCCGGGAATGCAATTAATTCCTCCCTCAATTGAAAAAAATCAAACTTTTACTGCGTTAATAACTTTTTGGAAGTGGGTAGCTAGTTGGTTACCTTCTCCTGTTACTGGTTTTTTGGAGAGGTCTATTGGTGGAATATTCCGTTGGATATTAGGGATTATTGGTTGGTTTTTTGCTTTATTTTTCCAGGGTTGGCAAGGCATATTTGGCGGTTTGATATTAGCTACTATTTTAGCTTTTTTGGGTTGGTTATTGTGTATTTTTTGGCGTAAATGGCGTTACGGTTATTGGTTATCAAGGTTATCTCCCATGGAGAGTATCTATCAACAAATGTTGAATTTGATGGCTAGTAAGGGATTAGTTAAACATGGTTTTCAGACCCCTTTTGAATATACTAAGGCTATTGAGGAATATAACTCTACAAATGAAGCAGAAATAATAGAAGAAATTTCGCAAGCTTATGTAGGATGGCGTTATGGTAGTAAGAAGGTTGATTTGACTAGATTAAAAAATTTATTGCGGAGTCTAAGGAGAAGTATTAGGGGAAAATTAAATTCAAATACTAATCCTAAATAATTTTGAATATAAATGAGCTGTGGTGAAAAAGTACTATTGTTTAACTTACCAGATTTTACTTTTGAAAAATAACAGACTACTTTTAAAAAATATGTTGTTAAATAGAAACATACTTGAGATGAGTAAATATACAATTTTCATCATCGATCATAAATACGGGCTGTCGAAAATTTACAGGAAAAGTTGACCACTTTAAATCTATATTTACAGGACTTACGCAGGTACGCTACATATAGCGTACTGTCAAAATAAAATTGTCAATACTCAGGACTTACGTATTGCTTCTATATGTGGTGTATTTTTGATAATCCTGATCCGATATTTACACTATAATTAGTGTCTTTGCGTAAGTCCTGATGGTAAATCTACGATGTATCAACTAAATGAACCAGCGTTCGCAGTAGCGTTGCGTAGCAATATCGCTCCCAAACAGGTCTCAGTTGTTTTCGTTGCTGGCCTACTGATGATTTGTCAAGTGCTTGAAGAGTAGCGTTCGCGGTAGTGTTGCCTAGCAATATCGCTCTGGGAAATTATTTTTTCCTCTTCTATTATACACAAACGATGCTACCGGAGATGATATAACTCCTTTTATGTAGCCTTCCCTAAGGTGATTAGGACATTCTCACACTTCTCAAATATAATCCATGCTGTGAATTTAACTTCGTACTTTTTGACTTTGTGTTTTCTAACTTATGCCATAAAACCCCTCATCGCTGAATTTTATGTCCCTGTATATTCTCCTCTTCTGCAAAAGCAGCATCTAGTTTATCCAATAATTTTTCAATCCTTTCCTTTGCCTCCTTGCTAGTCTTAGGTTTCCTATTTAACCATAACATTGCCCTTCTTCGGCCTTTTTGACTTGCGATAATTAAAGTACCCCAAGCTATGGCATTAATTTCCCCTCTATTTACTTTGATAGTTGCGTCGACTCTTTTGCGGATACGACCAGTATCATTTTGCAATAATTTAGCAATATCATAAGTGCTGCTCCAATTATTTTCAAAGACATTTAAACTTTCTTGCCAACGACCATCTATTAAACCAGCTAAAACTTTTTGACTTGGACTTGCCCAGGAAGCGATAGCCTGAGCCTCCGTGATGTTAGCATGAAACTTAATTAAATCAAACTGAGCTTGTGCCTTTTTCGACCATTTAGATTTATCTATTAAATTTTTCCGCAAAGGTTCAATTAAAGGAAAAGCAGGAGACCATAAACCATTACGAGCTAACCTCAAAGCATTTTTATAAGATCTATCCCCAATAGGGGTTTCATCAAGGGATATTTTCTCTAGTTCAATTGGATTAAGTATAAACTTTCGTGGTTGAATCCAATAAATGTCAAAATCAGGGTCTAATCCCACAGTTTGCTCAACTACTAATTCTGGATCTTTCCCTCCAGTCATTTCCTGCCATATCGGAGCTTGACCAGCAGCACTTTTCCACTTTAACATGGAACTTAAGTGATTTCTAGCGGGATTATAATTGATAATTTGCCCATAAGGAATACTTTTGTTATTTTGTAATCTCTGACCACTGACAGTAAACCAAACTCCTAGGGCAGGAACTTTGCCTTGAAATTTACGTACTGTTGTTATAGGCAAAGGTTGATTTGAACCTTGAGGAGCAAGAACAGACTCAATAGTAGATGCAATGACAAAAGATTCAGCCGGACCCTGAAGTGGTAAAGTATTAACTAATCGAAAATATGGTTTACTGCCTTCTCGTTGATTAACAGATAAAACTGATTGATAGACCCGTAATTCTACAACCTCCCGACAGGGAGTTTCACAGGGCAAAGATCCCCTAGGTTCTATTCGCTTCATTACTGGCACTAATATGTCTGAACTATAATTTGTTGTGGCATTGGGAAGAGGAAAAGTTTTTCCAGTGCTAAACCCTTCCTCTTTAATATTAGATTTGATTTGCTCTAGGGTTTTTAGAGATTCATTCCCAGATATATATAATTCAGTCCATTGTGGTAATATCTGATTGAATGAGACCATAGCGTTTGGATCAGAGATTAACTTCACACTAAGCCATGCTCCTACTGCCATTAAACTAGAACCACCAAATAACAGAGTAATTCCTATCCATTCAATCATCCATTTGCACCAAGGAAAGGATAGAAATTTTAACAAAAGTTTTTGAGACTGGGATTGATGTCTTCTAGGCCTCCTAGATTTTGTAGTGGAGAGAATTCGACCTATTTTTGGAGTTTTTCTAGTGCTAGGATAATAGGGTTTCTCAACTGTTTGAACAGCTTTAGTAGATTTCCCTTGATTGTAACTAAGTTTAGAGTTGTAAATCTTTTTTTTCATTATCCTAGTAATACCCTTTCATACCGCTGACCTTGAACTTCCCAAGTATACTCGGTTTCTATAAGCGACCGCCCGTTTTCTGACAACATTTGTCTTAATTGCCTATCCTCAAATAACCGAATGATGGCCTCTATATATTCTCCTACATTGTTTGCTCTTAATGCTCTTAGTGGTGTATCCTCACCATCAACTGCTAATCCTTCCAAACCACGATCGCTGGCCACAACAGGCGTACCTACTGCCATAGCCTCTAAAGTTTTATTTTTAATTCCAAAACCAGTGCGCATAGGAATTACACAAACTGTAGCTTGACGTAAATATTCTGCCATTGAAGGTACTGGACCCGTAACTTTTACCCCTGTACAAGTCGAAAGTTCCTGTACTGCTGGTACTGGTCTTGCTCCTACCAATGCCAAAGTTGCATCCGGATAACGTTCTTGTAATTTAGGGAATATCTCCAGACTTAGAAACCGAGCAGCATCAATATTAGATAAATAATCCATAGTTCCCACAAAAATTAATTGTTTTCCTCCTGGGTCAGAACTACGATAAGGAAACAGACTGAGATCTACTCCATTGGGAATAACAGAAATTTTACTATTAGGGTTAAATTCCTGCAATTGTTTCCGATCTTCTTCAGTTGTGGCAATTATAAAGGAAAATTTTGAGCAATACCGTTTTTCATAACGCAAGAGTAGAGGAAGATTAAGTCTATCTCGTAAAGGTTTCTCTGCTGTGCCAGTTTCCAACTGTTGCCGACAGGTACCATAAATTGAACTATGGACATTAACCAGGGTTTTGACTTTCTCTTGCCATTGATGACGGATATAAATTTCATTAACGCAATGTTCGCAAGTAATGGCCTCACATTTACCTTCTCCTACAAACTCATCTACCCATTTTTGCATTTCTGGGGAATATATAGAGAGAACGCTTGGTGGAGTACCTTCTATTATAAAATTACTAAAACGTCTTAGTTTGGCAAAAGTTCCCTTATTAGGCTCTTGAGGGCGGGGGAATATGGCCAATTCTTCTACAGAAGATCGCAATGAATCTACTTCTAAATCATTGACATCTGGAGAGCGTTGTGTTACTAGAATAATAGAGTGTTTCTGGCTCAAAAATTTAAGTAGATTAAATGTTCTAACTTGTGTGCCACCTCGGCTGGGAGGATAAGGAAAGGTCGAGGAAAGCATTAAAATTTTCATATAATTGGTAAGTTATTCTAAATTTTTCTCTATTACATCTAAATTTATTCTATTTGATAAAATACCATAGTTTTAATATAAACATTTAGTTGTCAGCTAGCCTCTTACAGAGGAACTGCGTTACCAGCCATTACTTTTAGTTTTAGATGAAAGCTTTATGAATTAAGTCAGAATTAAAGTATTACTATAAAAGTCGGCTTCCTTGACCTTAAAGTCTATATTCATTTAAACCCCATTCTTAATAGCAGGATTTTGTTCAGGACTTACGCAGTGCCGCCATATATAGTGCATTTTTGACAATAAATTCAGATATTTACACTACAAGTAGTACCTTTACGTAAGTCCTGTTTTTGTTGAGAGTTGACATCTAATAACTGAATGGTTACCTCTTAATTTCAGGTATACTGCTATATTTTAATTTTAGGACATAGATTTTCTGATGCAAAAATTACTAATATCACTAATAGTTAAAGGATTAAAAAAACCAAATCTAGCTTTAAAAAAAAGTAAGGTTTTTTTAGCAAATTATCTTGAAGATTTCATCAGAATACTTACCCAACAAGACAAACTTTCAGAAATAGTTAATCAAAAAGAAATTCGAGTAGCAGGTATGAGACGGACTGGGAACCATGCAATTATTAACTGGGTTAAAAGTCAGCATACTGGTAAAGTAGAATTTATTAATAATGTATTAGCTAATGAAAACCCCTACCGCTACAAATATCAAAATCTCGAAGATCATTACCCAGAACATAAATGGGCAATAGAACATTATCGTCAACAAGCTAAAGGAAATTTTATTAAAAGAGATTGTTTGATATACAGCTATGAAGATTTTCCTTTAGACCAAGTCGCAAGTGATAAATTTGAGCATAATCATGACTTATATTTAGGAAAAAGTGCTATTAGGTACGATCTATTAATTATTAGAGATCCTTTTAACCTTTTTGCAAGTAGGTTAAAGGCTTCTTCTAAGGTGGGACATTTTTTATCAGTAAATTCTCAGAATAAAACAATGGTTAATTTATGGATTGATTATGCAAAAGAGTATTTAGGAGAAACAAATTATCTCAAACACAACAAAATTTGTATAAATTATAATCAATGGTT
>JAKQYE010000281.1 GCA_023356605.1 Trichodesmium sp. MAG_R02
GGCTTCCAAGGAGAATCTGCGATGAAATGATGTAGCCGATTATATACTACTCCAATAGAGTTATTGGCCATTTGGGATATGTTTTTCCTTTCGCTTTCCCCTAGTAATCCACCCAGATAGTGGCGGAATCCTGTTTTTTGGGGTGGGTTTTTCCAACAATCATAAACTGTTTACACCACCTTTCAAAGCAAGGGGGCATTGCAGTAGGGGTCGTTTCTTTCATAGAAGAGCGATCGCGAAGCGGACTGGAAGTCTATCGCTTCAACGTAAAATTATTGATTTACAAGGCATAAAGTCTAATTTGGCCAGTTAAGTTGTGTAAGTCCCAATAATAGTTTCTCCCGAGAACATGAACAAAATTCACTTAGTGTTTTTATACCAAACTAAAATTTATCGTGTAATATCATGTCTCGAACTTTGATGCTAATCTTGGAAGGTAGTCAACTAGGACTGGAGAAATTACAGAGGTTAGTTAACAATAAAATTACGTCAATAAATAGTATTTAGAAATCGAAAATCTAAGTCTAGCAAAGTTTTTGAGAATTGGTATAATACCAAATTCAAAGAAGATAGTGACGGTGTAATATCATGTCCGCGCTTATAGTCATAATTACAGCTTGTAGTAGGGCAAGAGTTCTAAGGTAGATATTTCAAAGGCGAAAGCCCTACCACAAACCATATGTTTTTTTCTCACTAATTATCCGGAGATGATATAATAAGTAATCGTGCCAAATTAATTACAAATCTATACAAGCTGAATTCTGTGCCTTAATCACGAGCCCAGAGAATTAAAATAGCCCACATTCCGCACTTCTTAACATTAAATTCATAAGTTTTATTTATCTATCGCCCCAAATGCTACCCCTGAAAACCTTATTGCTATAAACCTCAATTTTCACGACTATAAAGAATTGTAAATAATTCTCTCATAAAAAATTAGTTATTAATAAATTTTATTGATATTGAGTTCTAGAACGAATATTCTTCCTATAAGTCTCTTTGAAAATGTAAATATACATGAAGATATATGAAGATCTGCGGAATGTCGGAAATAGGTAAATAATTTTGTAATGGTACTTAATAGACTTCTCCTCCAAAAGGTTCTTAAACCCTTATATTCCCTTTCCAAAATCGGTATTTTTGGAGAAGTATAATAGTAAAGTATAGAAGTAGAAAAAACTCTTTTCTAGGCGTTGCATAGTTTGGGAATGATAGCTCAATTTGTACCCATCTGAAATTGTTGATAAATAAGGACAAATTTTTGGGCAGATATCAGAATCATCTCTTGGTAATGCAACGCCTTTTGATCCTATTGTGAAACTAAGGTTGCCTCTAACTACTAAAAAAAATCAATGTCACAGTATTGTTAAAAATTTTATTTTTTTGGTTTCTACAACACCCTCAATATACTGGGAATACTATGATCAGAAGCAAAAAGAATAATTGTGTGTATACAAGATTTAGATTGAATTAGACAAGATTAATTAAAAAAGTAAACAACAGAAATGATTGCTATTTAGTTGTTTAATTATTTCGACCCACTTAGATTAGTGAAAATTGTTGGCCTTAACTAGGGTTGAATGGCTATTAAACCCTACAAATAGGGTATTATCTACGAGGCATGGGTAAGTCCTGAATCTATCATGCTTAGGGATTTCATCATAATTTTTAAGTACTACGAACAATAAGGTTGTATTTTTTGGGTGGCGCTACTGCTTAACCCAATCTACTATTATAAAGAATTATTTTCTTGTGCTGTTGTAAATAATGTCTGCCAAAATAACAATTTATTATGATCAGGGATTTCATATTTTCCAATCTGATTAATTATTTCAAAAGTTTGGTTAATTGTACAGTCTAATTTAAGAGCTTCTACGCAAGCTTCAGCAACAATAATTCTACTGGTTTCGCCGAGTAATTTATCTCCTTGACCAACAATTATTTTTTGGTAATTTCCACTTGTGGCTTTGATTAATGTATTTAAATCATAAGAAGTATAAGGACCATCTGTGAGTCTACCTGGTCTAATAATTGTATAAGGTAAACCAGAACTCTTTAATATATTTTCTGCTTTGAATTTGTAATCTAAAACTCCAAATAAATTGAGGATTTTATAAGGAAATTCCTCGGAACGTTCAACCCCTACAGAAGAAACTAAAATAAATCGTTTTAAATTAGGAGGCATTATATTAATTAAATTTTGATTGCCTAAATAATCGATATTTTCGGGATTGTTACCCCCCCACCATCTGGTTGAGGGAAAAGCTGTAGTTCCGAGACAAGAAATAGTGGCATCTATTTGTTGATTTTCCAGAGATTTTTCTAAGGATTTTTGTTGACGAATATCTCCTGAAAAAATTCTGATATTTGGTGAATCACCAAATAACTTTTGAGCCTTTTCCATATTTCTTACTATGGCAATAATTTGATAGTTTTGGGCGATTAATTTGGCAACTAAGATTTGACCGACTCCCCCTGTTGCACCTAAAACTAGAATTGTTGTAATTTTACTTGACTCTGGAGTGAGCTGTTCTATTGTATTTTTATTCATAAATGTCACTTTTTATCTTATTAACTTTGGCATTCCATTATTTACTATATAATTAATTTACTTCAAATACCAAACTAAAATTTATTTTGTCAAATAAAGGTGATTTTTAGAGAGGGATAGAAGTCTTTTTTTTGATCGCTGATATAACAATCCTATGAGTGTGCGTGGCAAAAATATTGCTGCTTTTTAGGGGACAGGAAACAGGGAATAGAGAATAGGTAAAAGTGTCAAAAGTTTTATTTACTTTTTGATTTTTCCCAACCTATTTAGCATTGCTATAGCTGAGGTCTGTTTACGCAGTATGATCCAGGAAATGCTTACGGTATAATTATATTTTATAGTCAATCTGAACAAGAAAAGAAAGAAATATGAATAACTGGAAAAAATATCTAATGAATATTACTTGCGCTTCTTTATGTTTATTAGGCTTTAATACAGTTGTCCTAGCTGTTACCTCTAAAATAAAGATTGTGTCAACTCCAAAATATCAACTGGCTCAAACTCCTGTTGGTTATTGTACAGTATCAGACCCAACTGATTCACCTCTGAATGTGCGAGATAGACCAAATGGTAAAGTAATTGGTACTCTGGAAAATAATGCAGTAGTTGCTATTGGAGTTACTGATGGTAGTGAAGGTGAAAATTGGACAAGAATTATTCGTCCAATAGAGGGTTATGTATGGGCGAAATATTTAATAGATTGTGAATATAACTATTGAGTGGTTGAATAGAAGTTTTCCCTACTCTCTAAAGTTTTGTAAATATGATCAAAAGCTTTCAGATAGCAAAAACTTACTACTTTACATCTCTTAACATAATACTGTTGATTTATGTTTGGCTACTTAGACTTCTACAAGAAGTCGGGGATAGAGAATGTGGAATTTGTAACAGACTTTGGATAAAAATGTAGGATTTTTTTTACTTTTACTTAATTAGATTAGTTTATGGGTAATTAACAATATAAGAACTAGATAAATTTTGGGCCGATATTATATTTCTAAGAAGTTGCACATAGTTTTCTAAATTGTTCTACTCTAGTATGTGTACCTGAGAATATAGATTTGTAATATGCCCAGAACTCAACGTAATGATAATTTCATTGATAAGTCATTTACGGTTATGGCAGATTTGATTTTGAAGCTACTACCAACAAATAATCAGGCTAAAGAGGCTTTTGCTTATTATCGTGATGGAATGTCTGCACAAGCTGATGGAGAATATGCTGAAGCTTTGGAAAATTACTATGAAGCTTTAAAATTAGAAGATGACCCTAATGACCGGAGTTATATTCTTTATAATATAGGCTTAATTCATGCTAGTAATGGGGAACAGGATCAGGCATTAGAATATTATCACCAAGCTTTAGAAAATAATCCTAGAATGCCTCAAGCTTTAAATAATATTGCTGTGATTTTTCACTATAGAGGGGAAAAGGCAAAAGAAACGGGTAATTCAGAAGAGGCAAATAGCTGGTTCGATCAGGCTGCTGAATATTGGAAACAGGCAATTAGTTTAGCTCCTAATAATTACATTGAAGCTCAAAATTGGTTGAAAATTACTGGGCGTTCAAATAAAGAGGTATTTTTCTAATTTTAGTTAATTTTATAGTTTGGAAAATCGGAAAAATTAGTGATGATTATAGACAATGAACAAGTGCGTAAAGTTGCACATTTAGCTAGGTTAGAACTTAAGTCGGAAGAGGAAGAAATGTTTGCTACTCAATTAAGTAGTATTCTAGAATATTTTAAACACTTGAGTGAGTTAGATACGGAAACTGTGCCTCCTACTACTAGGGCAATTGATCTTAATAATGTTACTCGTGAGGATAGTTTGGAACCTTTTCCTTACCGAGAAGATATTCTCTCTTGTGCTCCAGAACAAGATGGTGACTTTTTTAAAGTTCCTAAGATTATGAGTGAAGAATAAAAGTTCAAATATTAGGGCAGCGCATTTGTGTTTGCCCTGTTATTAGGCATCAGTAATCAGTTTATTTATTATGGGAAAGAGAAAAAGATTTCTATGCTCATTCCACATTAAATCATGTTCTTCTCTTATTTTGCTATTGCTAAAAATAGATCAAACTTAGATATGTAATGAAACAGATTAATTTAAAGTCGGAGCATTTGTATTTAACATATTCAGGACTTACCCAGTGCCGCCATATATAGTGCATTTTTGACAATAAATTCAGATATTTATACTACAAGTAGTACCTTTACGTAAGTCCTGATATTGATACCATTTTTGACTAAAGTCCTTATAAAAATAGTCAAGATTGGCGATCGCTACTTCCCAAGTAACTGGATCTTAACTCCCCCTGTTAAAAAACTGTGCTAAACGACGTAACACTAAATATTCCCAACTAAAGATCGAATATCCATAACCTTGTTGTTTGACTGCTGCAACCTGTTTTTGCACTGTATTAAGTGAGAAAGGAACAACATTCCAGGTTGCTGAGATACCAACTCCAACTGGCACATAATAAGAAGCAGTGTGAATACCAGAATTTGATAAACTTGCTACTACTGCCTCTGGTGTTGGGCGATAAATCTGTAATACCACTTCATCTACTATCTTTTGTTTTACCCACCACAACCAATCTTGATTGTATTTAGAAACAGCAAAGTGGTAAGGATTAGGGGAAATACTGACTACCAGTTGGGGATTTTTGGCTTTAATGTGATTATAAACCTTCTGGGTTAAGCTGGTTAACGCCTGACGTTGATTAATAGTACCAAAAGCCTTGGGAACAGCCCAATGATCGTCTAATTGAATGCCAGCTAACCCTTTGATTTTAAGAATATCATCTATATGGCCTAAAATATATTCTTGAACTTCTCGATGAGTTGGATCTAGCCAGACATTTCCATCTTCTACAGTTTCTCCTTCTCTGGTTTTTAGTAACCAATCTGGATGTTTCTTAACAATAGCATTTTTAGGGTAAAGCATTAAACCATATTCAAACCAGGCATAAGGCTTTAATCCTTGACGGCGAGATTCTTGAACTGCCGCTTTAAGAGGATTAGTCAAAGGAGGACGCAACAGAAAGTAAGTGGAACTATGAGTTGTCGGGTAAAGAGTTCCTTTGAAACCATAAACACTGAAATAAACACGGTCATATCCTGAGATGGAAAGCTGATGTAGGATTTCATCTAAGTATGTGGTGTGATGTAGAAATGCTGTGGCAACATTGGTTAACCAAATTCCTTGCATCTTGTCTTTAACTACGGGAGAACGAGGAGAGGCATGATGAGTTACCACTAATAATAAATAAACTCCTATTACGATGCTTAACCATCTGAGGAACTTTTTGATGATTTTTTTCATTAGACATCTCCAGAAACTAAATTTAACTTTAAATAACCACAAAAGTTGTAAATTAGTTTTCGCAGAAGTCTATTTTGAAGTTAAGTTTTTCTATCTGATTTTTTTTGTTTCTACAACACCCTCAATATACTGGGAATACTATCAATAATATCTAATGATTGAATTTCCTCTAATGCTTGCCGGAAGTTGCCTTCTCGTACATCATGGGTGACAACAACTATTTCTGCAAGTTGATTATGTATTCCTGTTTGTACCACAGATTCTAAACTAACATTATACTTACCAAAACAACTACCAAGTTTACCTATTACTCCTGGCTTATCTTGAGTCAGAAAACGAGTATAAAATCTAGTCATAAGTTCTTTTATGGGTTCTATTTCACAAGATTTTTGATGGGTACAACTTAATAACGGGTGGGGAATAGGTTCGGTTTTTGTTTGCAGAATAGCTGCAATACTCATAATATCGGAAACTACTGCACTGGCAGTCGGGCCAGCGCCGGCACCAGGACCAAAAAACATAACTTGTCCGATGGGTTCTCCTTCAATGAGGATGGCGTTGTAAACATCGTTGATACTAGCAAGGGGATGAGTTTTGGGAATGAGGGTAGGATGTACTCTTAGTTGAAGTTTATCAGAGGTGGAGTTAGTACTGTTAGGAGATCCCTTGGCGATCGCTAATAATTTAATTACGAAGTCTAGTTGAGCAGCGTAGGTGATATCTGCTGCTGTTATTTGACTAATACCTTCGCAGTAGATATCTTCTAATTTTATGATACTCCCAAAAGCAAGGGAACCAAGGATGGCAATTTTATCTTTGGCGTCTAACCCTTCCACATCAGCAGTGGGATCTGCCTCTGCGTAACCCAGCCTTTGAGCATCAGCAAGAACATCTGCAAAGTCTGCTCCCTCTTTTTCCATTCTGGTAAGGATGTAGTTGGTTGTCCCGTTGACGATACCAGTAATAGAATGAATACGGTTTACTCCTAGAGATTCTTTGAGGGGTTGAATGACTGGAATACCACCTCCTACTGCTGCTTCTAACATGACATAGACACTTTTTTTATTAGCTGCATCAAAAATTTCTTGACCGTAACGAGATATGACAGCTTTGTTGGCAGTGACTATATGTTTGCCATGTTCGATAGCTTTGAGAATTAGACTTCTGGCTGGTTCTAACCCACCGATAAGTTCTATTATTATGTCTACATCTGGGTCAGTAGCGATCGCCTCTAAATCTGTTGTCAAAATATTTGGAGATATATTAACATCCCTCGTTTTGGATATATCGCGCACTCCAACTCGGTATATTTCCAATTCATGAATTAAAGGATAGCGACCTTGTGGGGATAGCAAAATTTTTGCTGTCCCTATACCAACTGTTCCTAATCCCAACAAACCGATTTTGAATACCACGATTATTAACCTTTCCTAAATATTTTTTTT
>JAKQYE010000282.1 GCA_023356605.1 Trichodesmium sp. MAG_R02
TTATTTGACTTGAATTACTATTGGTTTTTGAATAAAAATAGTTAGGCGATCGCACGTGACTATAGTGAAGTTCGTCGAAATTGTAATGCGCTATATATGGTGTCTTTGCGTAAGTCCTGTAGTTAATTTTTTTTTCACAGGTCATGTCCTTGTTGGTTTTTAGTTCACAGGAAATATATTAGTCGCGGGTGGGCAATTCGAGACAAAAAACGGACAGCTCGACAAGTGTAAGACTACTGCCACAGTAGCGGCAGCCCGTGAAACGTCAATCGGCATCGGAGCTACGGCTCTGTTGTTTTCCCTTGCCTTTAGTCAACCAGGACCCCCTACCGAATATTTAGAAAATCCTGACAGGGTGAGTAGAGAACCAACACTGCTAGGATTTGTCTGAAATATGAGCAAACTTTGGTAATATCTTATTTTGTAAATACTAAATAGTATATTTGTCAAAAAATGGATATTAAACAAGGCTTTGTTGCTACGATCGGTAATACACCATTAATTAGATTAAATAGTTTCAGCGAAGAAACGGAATGTGAAATTTTAGGCAAAGCAGAATTTCTTAATCCAGGGGGTTCGGTAAAAGATAGAGCAGCACTTTATATTATTAAAGATGCAGAAGAAAAAGGTTTACTAAAACCTGGTGGAACAGTTGTTGAAGGAACTGCTGGTAATACAGGAATAGGTTTAGTGCGACTCGTTGGTTAGTCAAGACTGCTCGAAAGCAGTTATATCTAGCCTTTCAGGTCGCGACATGGGGTCATCACCTCGACCTGGAAAACTCTTATGTCCTTAGTGGTGAAATTCCACCGCCTTGTTGTTGGGTAGAAAGCATAGGCCACGGGGTAGCGACTGAACATCAATCCCTGAAGCTGGTCTAAAAGCGGGAAAATACCAGTTACCGAGGAACGATACCGCGCGCAAAGGCTGACAAGTGGACGAACAGGAAGGTAATTAAACTCTCGTGATCCCTACCCATTCCAAAGGTAGCTATGGAATGTAGGACGAAAGTCAGGGGGTCTTCGGATAACTTTATTTTTACCGAAGTTATCAGCAACCGTATCGAACCCTCCGGGAGATTTTACCCCACTAAATCAGTCGCAATAAAGGAATAAGGGAACGAGAAAACCTCCCTAAGACACCTAAGAATATAGGTCGAAAACTTAGGAAGCCATTCAAGGTCAATCTGCACGAAAGTTGTAGGTCTTAGGGAGAGTAGGATTGGGTAAAAAGCTATTAAGCAGACGTACCCACTGTTAGACGTAATGTAAGGTAATTATTAGCAATGAACAAAGCTAAAACACTAAAAAGGAAATTGGGTAATCCAAAACCCTTCTTAAGCGTGGCATGGGATACAGACGATATACCAGACCCAGTATGTATCAATCCAAACCTGAAAGGTCAAGATATAGACTGGAGAAGGGTGGAGAAGAATGTATTTAAGTTGCAAAAGTTAATTTACAAAGCATCCAGCCGTGGCGAAATCCGCAAAATGCGTAAAGACCAAAGACTTCTGAGAAAAAGTTACTACGCAAGGTTGTTAGCTGTTAGACGCGTGACTCAGGACAACCAGGGTAAGAAAACTGCGGGTGTAGATGGTATTAAAAATCTACCTCCTATGCAGGGATTAAACTTGGTGTATCTCTTAAAATCACCTTACTTTAAAGCAAGTTCAACCCGCAGAGTCTGGATACCTAAGCCAGGGAAAGATGAAAAGCGTCTGCTTGGATACTCTACGATGTACGATCGTGCATTACAAGCCTTGGTGAAATTAGGTTTGGAACCAGAGTGGGAGGCGCGTTTTGAACCTAATAGCTATGGTTTTAGACCGGGACGCTCAACACAGGATGCTATACAAGTCATCTTTACCAGTGTCGTATACAAGGCAGAATATGTGTTGAGTGCCGATATATCCGAATGTTTTGACCGAATTAACCATGATGCATTGTTGAGGAAAATAGGCCAAACGCCTTACAGAGGACTAATCAAGCAAGTGAAAGGTAATAAATCACCCTATGATGGTGACTGGACTTATTGGAGTAATAGGATTGGTAAATATCTAGGCGTAAGGAAAGAAGTCACAATGCTGCTAAAAGAGCAGGAAAATAAATGCGCATTTTGTGGACTAACCTTTGGACCAACTGACCTTATGGAAATAGACCATATAAAACCAAGGTCTAAAGGTGGTGACAACACATTGAAAAACAAACAACTGTTGCACCGATATTGCCATGAGACTAAAACTGCTTTAGATAAAAAGGCATGTCCAAAACCAAAGTTACAGGTTTTACCTGACAATTGACGACATGTTGATATTAAGGTAGGGATGTACCCTTGAATTGGGACGTTTAAGAGAGGAGCCGTGTGAGGTGAAAGTCTCACGCACGGTTCTGAAGACGAGTCGGGTAGGGTAACTTACCTGGCTTAGTTTAACGCACATATTTGCAATGCTAAAGGTTATAAGTGTTTAATTATTATTCCTGAGACTCAATCTATTGAAAAAATGGATGCTTTGAGAACTTTAGGTGCAGAAGTTAAACCTGTTCGAGCAGTTCCCTATAAAGACCCAAATAACTATGTGAAAATGTCAGGTAGATTAGCATCAGAAATGGAAAATGCTATTTGGGCAAATCAGTTTGATAATTTGGCAAATAGAATCGCTCATTATGAAACAACTGGACCAGAAATTTGGGGACAAACTGATGGAAAAGTAGATGCTTGGGTAGCTGCTACTGGTACGGGTGGAACTTTTGCTGGGGTATCATTATTCTTAAAAGAAAAAAATCCGCAAATTAAAACTGTTTTAGCTGACCCTATGGGAAGTGGTCTTTATAATTATGTGAAAACTGGGGAAATTTCTAGTGAGGGTAATTCTATTACTGAGGGTATTGGTAATAGTCGGATTACAAAAAATATGGAAAATGTGCCGATAGATGATGCCATTCGAGTTGATGATAAAGAGGCAGTAAGAGTAGTTTATCAAATGTTAAGAAAAGATGGTTTATTTATGGGTGGTTCTGTAGGAATTAATGTTGGTGCCGCAGTGGCTTTAGCAAAACAAATGGGTCCTGGTCATACTATTGTCACTGTATTATGCGATAGTGGGGCCCGTTATCAATCAAAATTATTTAATCGTGAGTGGTTAGCTACTAAAAATCTATTACCGGATGAAGTATAGTTTTGAGGGTTTGTAGTGGAAAATAGTCAAATCGAGAGACGTTTATTGGTCTGTCAAAATCGTACTTGTCGTAAGCAAGGTTCAGCAAAAGTATTAGCTACTTTTCATAAATTTGATATGCCTAATATTACCGTTGAGAAAAGCGGATGTTTGGGAAAATGTGGCAATGGTCCAATGATTTTAGTTTTGCCAGAAGAACTTTGGTATGGTCATGTTGAACCTCAAAATATTGCAGTAATTATGGAAAAATATTTGCTTGGTTGATTCCAGGTTAAAGAAATACTTGATTATGAGTTAAACTGGGTTAAGTAGTAATTAAATTATGGATAGATAGTACTTGAAAAAGGAGGGTTATACAGGTACTTTAAATTCTGCATTAACACCCAGATGAAACTCTTTTCTCTCTTTTTGAAAATATTAGTTTGGGGCTGGCGATCGCTTCCAAAAAAAAATTATAGTTAAATAAATTAAACCAATGAATCAATAATCTCGAGAATTTAACAAATAACTTATTCTATCTCATGAAAATTTGAATAAAACTATTGAAAAAACTATAGAAAGGATTAAACAAAAAATTATTCAGACTGGAGATAAACTTCACGTTACTGTTGCCAGAAAATTAGAAATTCTTAATGAATTAGCACATTTTCCTTAAGATGCCTTTAAGTTGCCTTTTGAGGATGAATTTACACTATTATCCCAGATTCCGCACTTCAAGTATACTACAAGGGTGTTTTTAACCAAGAAGGTTGATTACAGCCTCTGTTATTGCTAATAACTATCAATAGTTTCTGTAATATGTATTTTTACTTATAAACTTCAGAGTTATTATCAGGGAAGGTTTTCAATAGCATGTTTAATATACTACATTTTGACGTGCGGAATGTAAGTATTGTAGTTATTCTGAATAAAAATGAGACACTATTTGACACAATAATTACGAATAATTTTATCAATAAATGTTTATGAAGCAGATGATGACAAAGTAACGGGGTTATATCAGCAGTTTTTTAAAGCATTAATGCTAGGAGGTATATTGGTAACTAGCTTTTTAACCCCATCCCCAAATATTGACCCCAATTCTGAATGGGATATGAGTCAGATTAATTCAAAAGATTTATTACTTTCAAAGATTATAATGTTTTATCCCACATACGGTAGGATTTTCCAGACAAAATCATTTTGACGTGCCTAGGCTCTTTTTATTTCTTTTGACTATGCATGTTTGATTTATAAAATCGTCTAGTTCATCTAAAATATTCATTTTTTTATTAAAGAAGTGGATATGTTATTATTATTATATCTGTTGCGACCTATGCGCAGATTGCTATAGTACATAAAGAGGGGAAAACTTGAGTAAGTATTTAGACATCTGAAAAAAACCTCAAACCGATATTCCACATATCTTCATATATCTTTATGTATATTTATATTTTCAAAGAGACTTATAGGAAAAATCTTCGTTCTAGAACTCAATATCAATAAAGTTTATAAATAACTAATTTTCTCATAAAAAATTAGTTACAATCCTTTATAACAGTGAAAATTGATGTCTATAGCTATAAGGCTTTCAGGGAAAGCATTCAGGGCGGCAGATTAATAAAACTTATTAATTGAATGTTAAGAAGTACCGAATGTGGGCTCAAAGTTTAATTATAGATAATAAGTGAAGATAAAAAAAATAGGATAAAATGTCATGAAAAAATCAAATATTTGACCATCTGCAAAAAAATTAAATAGTCACTTAACTATTTTAAAATCACTGCAAAGATGATAGAATTTAGTAATAAAATTTTTGGTTTGTAACCAAATATCTTCTACTTGATTTAGAAGATTTATTACTTTAAAAAATTAAATTTATTGATATATTAAAAGTTAAAGTTACAGGGTTTAGGAGTTCATCAATAAAAAAATTACAACTACAAACTGCTGGTTTTGATGATATAGAATTGATTTGGGACAATGCTAGAATATGCCCAACAATAGTGGGAGGTAAACCTAGATAGGCCGTGGAGAAGTTTCTTATTTGACGAAAAAAATTTAGCTGGTATTTCAATTTGAGAAATCAATTTGGTTTGGCAAAACTTCCTACCTAAAAAAAATTGTTTGCCCAACTAGAACCTCAATAGTTGAACCTGTTTACAAAATGTGATAATTTAAGCAAAATGAGTAAATGGACACAAAAATTTACTGTCATTGTTATTGATATTGGACGGAGCAGGAAACAAAGTGTTTGGGTGGCATGATCTAAACAAGCCATCACAAACTCTCGCCCTTGACTCATTCCGCTCTACAACATCTGCTATTGCAATGATATGATGTAATTAATTCTGTCCAACGACTTATATATAGCAATCAAAGGGTATTAAATTATGGCATATGATTACGATTTATTTGTAATAGGCGCAGGGTCAGGAGGGTTAGCATCTTCAAAAAGAGCAGCATCTTATGGGGCAAAAGTGGCGATCGCTGAAAATGATTTAGTCGGAGGCACCTGCGTTATTAGAGGATGTGTGCCAAAAAAACTGATGGTCTATGGTGCGAGATTTTCTCACTTATATAAAGATGCAGTAGGTTATGGTTGGAGTGAAGTAGAACCTGGTTTTGATTGGCATAAATTAATAGATGCCGTGAATACAGAAGTTCTACGTCTGAATAAATTACATATCGGTTTTCTAGAAAAGGCAGGGGTAAAGTTAATAGAGGAATATGCCAAATTTATTGACCCTCATACTATAGAAGTAGGCGATCGCAAAGTCACAGCTAACAAAATCTTAATCGCTGTTGGAGGTAAAGCAGAGAAAATAGACATTCCCGGAATAGAATATAGTATTACCTCACGTGAGATGTTCCACCTCAAGGAGCAACCAAAAAGAATGGCAGTTTGGGGAGGCGGTTATATTGGCGTTGAATTTGCCGGAATATTAAATGGAGTAGGCACTGAAGTTACTCAAATTATTCGTCGAGATTTAATTTTACGAGATTTTGACGAAGATATCCGCAGCAATATTCAAGAAGGAATGGCAAAACATGGCATTAATTTCCGGACTAATACAAATGTAGAAAAAATTGAGAAAGTCCCAGAAGGGTTAAAAGTTCACTTGAGGGGAGAACACTCTGAACCTTTGATAGTTGATACATTACTCTGTGCCACTGGTCGTAAACCAAACTTAGCAAGTTTAAATCTAGAAAACGCTGGAGTCGAAACACTCAGGGGTGCAGTTGCTGTGAGTAATAACTGTCGCACAACTCAACCAAATATTTATGCTGTTGGAGACTGTATAGATAAAGCAAATTTAACCCCTGTTGCTATTGCTCAAGGTCGTGCTTTTGCTGATACGGAATTTGGCAATATTCCCAGATCAGTTTCTCTAGAAAATATCCCTACTGCAGTATTCTCAGAACCAGAAGGAGGAACAGTAGGTCTGACAGAAGCAGCAGCAAGAAAAAGATTTGGTGACTCTATCAAATGTTACCGCGCTAAGTTTCGCCCAATGTTTCACAGTTTCACAGGCGCAGAAGAGAAAGTAATGGTAAAATTAGTAGTTGAGACTAATACTGATAGGGTTTTAGGAGTACACATGGTAGGTAAAGATGCTGGTGAAATTATTCAGGGTATGGCGATCGCTGTTAATATGGGCGCAACTAAAGCAGACTTTGACCGTACTATTGGTATTCATCCTTCTACTGCAGAAGAGTTGGTTACTCTATGTTAATGAAGTTAGAAGGTCCTAAGGCACAAAGTTAAATTTTTAATTTTTTCGTGATCAAACTCCAAAAAAGATTTAACTGATAACTGATAATTGATTTAAAAACGGTTATTTTGGTAAATTTATGGTGTACTCCAGCTAAAGCGCTATAATTGAAAAGAGGCGCTTTAGTTTTTTTGATTGATTATTAGTTTATTCCCCACGTAAATATAAAGAGGAAAAATTTTATGTTTCCGGTCTTAATTTCTACTGTATTAGGATTATCACTTATACCTTCAACTATTAGTTCTGTTTTATACCAATTCTCTATGAAGCTGCGCTTAATATAAATTAATAATATACAATAGTTGAAGAAAATCATAGAGCGATCGCGTTCGATAAATACTCTATGAAGTTGCGCTTAATATTGCTTCT
>JAKQYE010000283.1 GCA_023356605.1 Trichodesmium sp. MAG_R02
ACCAGCAACATTAATCACATCATCAACACGACCCATCACCCAAAAATAACCATCCTCGTCTTTGTGAGCACCATCACCAGCAAAATAAATATATTCCCCATTTTTCGGCCGTAGATACTCCCAATAAGTACGACGGAAACGATCTTCATCACCATAGACAGTCCGCATCATTCCAGGCCAAGGATGTTTAACCACTAAATAACCACCATTATTACCATCAACAGTTTCTCCATCCTGATTAACAATATCAGCAATAATACCAGGGAAAGGCAAAGTCGCTGAACCAGGTTTAGTGGGAGTAGCACCGGGTAGGGGAGTAATCATAAATCCACCAGTTTCAGTCTGCCACCAAGTGTCAACTATTGGACATTTACTGTCACCAATAACACGATGATACCACATCCAAGCTTCTGGATTAATCGGTTCTCCCACTGTTCCCAACAAACGTAGAGAAGTTAGATTTCTAGAATTAGGGTGTTGTTCTCCCATTTTCATTAATGCTCTAATAGCAGTGGGGGCAGTATAAAAAATGGTAACTCCATATTTTTCCACTACATCCCAGAGACAACCAGGATTAGATGCCCGTGGTGCTCCTTCATACATGAGAGTAGTGGCACCATTTGAGAGGGGACCATAGACAATATAACTATGACCTGTAATCCAGCCTACATCAGCAGTACACCAGTATACATCTGTGTCTTGCAAATCAAATGCCCATTTATTAGTAACGTGAGTATAAAGGTTATAACCACCCGTAGTGTGTACTACTCCTTTAGGTTTACCTGTTGTACCACTTGTGTAGAGGATAAATAGCATATCTTCACTATCCATTGGTTCAGCTGGACATTCCCCAGAAACACCTTTTTGAATATCATGCCACCAATGGTCCCGTCCGGGTTCCATGTGGATTGGTTGGCCAGTTCGTTTGACGACTAGGACATTCTCTACACTAGGGGCACCTGCCATTAATGCTTTGTCTACTTGTTCTTTGAGATTAACAATGGCATCTTTACGCCAACCTCCATCGGCAGTGACGACTAATTTGGCCTCAGCATCAACAAGGCGGTTTTTGAGGGCATCAGCACTGAATCCACCAAAGACAACAGTGTGGGGTGCCCCAAGTCTGGCACAGGCTAACATTGCGATCGCAGCTTCCGGAATCATGGGCATATAGATACCGACGCGATCGCCTTTTTTCACTCCCAACTGCTTAAATACATTCGCCATCTGACACACTTCCCGATGCAGTTGAGCATAAGTCAGAGTGCGAGAGTCTCCTGGTTCCCCTTCCCATATTAGAGCTGCCTTGTTGCGTCGCCAGGTAGTAAGGTGACGGTCTAGACAGTTATAGGAAATATTTATTTTGCCATTTATAAACCATTTTGCAAAAGGTGGCTGCCAGTCGAGGACTTTGTCCCATTTTTGAAACCAGTTTAATTCTGTTTCAGCTAGTTCTGCCCAAAATCCTTCTGGGTCATTTCTAGCTTTTTCGTAGAGTTGTTTGTACTCCTCTATGCCCTTAATTTGAGCCATTTTCACAAATTGTTCAGGTGGCTGGAAAAGACGTTTTTCTTCTAGGATTGATTCGATAGTTGATTCTAACATTTGTCTTCTGTATTTATAGTTACCACTAATAATTTATTGTGCACCTAAAGTGATAATAACAACCTTGATTTTTTTTTACTACCTTAAGATTTATAGGAGTAATTTTATAGTGGTTGTTTTGAGGGTCCTATACCACTTAAAAGAAAATTAGTCAATAGATGAGAATGTATTACTACGGAAATGATATTTTTAAAAAAACAATATTTTAATCGTTCATAACTTCTTAGTTCTTAACATTCAGAATCAAACGCTACAATATGAGTTATAATAAAAAGGACTTTTAAATGGGTCTTATGTAGGAGGATGATTGCAAGCAAGGGAAATCGAGCCTAAGCTAAAACAACTTAGCCGTCTTGCCTGGTCAACCGAACCTGCTTTAGCCCAGAGGTTAGATGAAGTTAGGCGCTGGATTAAGGACATTAGACCAGGCTTATTAACCCAGAAAAGGGTTTTAGTTGGGTTTTTATTAGAATTAATTAAGGATGGAGAATTCTGGTTAAAATTACAAATTTTAACCAGTGAGGAAAGACAAATATTTTTGCAGCACCTTCCATCTCCAGTTATATACTGGTATGAAAATCTTTTTCCAAAATGGTTTAATGAAAATGATCATAAATTTTATATATGGAAACAAAAGTTAAGATCCGGAGAGTTTAACCGAGAAGATGCTGAATTAATAGAGTCTGTCGCTTGTCAGATTAAAAGTCGTGATGGTTATGTTGTACATCGTTACATTGCAGATCTGTCCATGGCAACAGATGTTATTGTGAGTAGTAACGCTGGTAAGCCCCTTTGTGTTCAACTTACTACTATGTCTGGTGAACTTTGTAATCATAAGTATAAAGAATGGAAAGACACATTACAACAATGGAATATTAGACGGGGTATTTTTGTCAGTTATAATCCTGGTCAAGATAGGTCTGTTATTCAATTAGTAAATCTAATTCTGCATAACAGCAGACATTTAAAAGAGGCCAAATACATTAAATTTTGTTTTAGATAGGAATTTGATCGATTTCTATTAAGTCTGGGTTCATGAATCAAGCGGCTTTGTTCAACAAATACCCCTGAATCTATGGGACAAGCTTTTCTCAATAACGTTTATTAATGAAAAAGCCTTGTACAACATAGGGTTTTAGAATATTCATGTAACAAAACCGAATAAAACTTTACATTTTAACAGTAGGCAAGATATATGGCGATAACTAGCACAACTCTATCAAATAAAGAAAGTTTAGAAAAACTTTGGCAAGCTTTCCAAGCTGTCCAAAAGTTACAGGAAGACCGACTAGCTTGGGGCATTAATCATGTCAGCTTATATGTCGAAAATGTTGATGGAGATTGGCTGGAAAAATGGGGCGAAGAAGAGGAAGGAGAATTAGATAAAAAGTTAGTGATCAATTCAAAAGGTCATCAACAAAATTAATTGAGAGAAAAATCAGCTTATAATTTACTGAAATTGGGCATTTCTAGGTAAATGAAAGTAAGCTTATCTAAGAAGATTTACAGGTTTCAATATCAGTCAGTTTGACGTTATACTTAAACTTTTCTGGTTCGTTTTTATCCTGGTCAAATGTGAAATCCAATATAGGGATAGTGTAGACGGCATGAGGTTCAAAATTCCCATCTGAAGCTCTGCGGGCCAGTTCTCTGACCGGAAAGGTGGAATAATAAACTGTCAATTCCTTGAAGAACTTTTGCTTGGTTTTTTGCAGTCCTACGATAAATTTTTCCCTTTTCTCATTTTCACAATAAAGATAAAGATCAAAACGGCCTTTCTTTCTTCTTCACTATTGCTAAATTGATCGGTTTTCACATCAGTCAACTGGGTGATTCTACCCTGTTCACTTTTGAGTAGTTAATTGATAGAGTCTAGCAGTAGTTCAATGTTACGGTTCTTCTCCGAATAGCCTTTTAAAGCTGTAGTCTGTAAGAGTATTGATCTATTTTTCTATGAACCCTATCATGTTTATCTTTTGACATCCTCCCCGGCTGTTAGGCACGGGGTTTCCTACCGACCCTTAGCCCCTTGGCGGGTTCACATATCACAGGCTACTGCTACTTTGGCAGTAGTCTTGTTCTCGCTGACATGTCCGTTTTTTGTCTCGGCATGCCCACCCGCGACTGATATATTTCTTGCTGCATTTTCATCTCTATCACGTTTAACC
Source organism: Trichodesmium sp. MAG_R02 (assembly GCA_023356605.1). Taxonomy (GTDB): domain Bacteria; phylum Cyanobacteriota; class Cyanobacteriia; order Cyanobacteriales; family Microcoleaceae; genus Trichodesmium. The sequence continues at coordinate 3,774 of JAKQYE010000283.1, forward strand.
CCATAATGTACGACATTCCAACTCATAAATTGATCAATCTAATTTTCTACCTTCAAATCTACAACAACAGCAAGTTTGGGATGTGAGTCCTAACTGCTATAGTTATCTCAAATAAGAATGGAAAACTTTTTCTGCTAAAATTTAAAATTTAGTTATAGCAATAAATACTTGTCTCAATCTAAATTAAAATCACTGTAATTACTCTTAGAGCGACACCGTATTTCTATGCAAATTCATCAAGACTTACGCAAAGAAACCCGGTTAAGACAGTAAATCATTGTTTTTACAGGGCTTTTCAAATTGATGAACTACATCGCCATAATCAAAACCTTGTAGGGACGTTGCATGCAACGTCCCTACTGTGGTCTACCGACATGAAAACTGCTGTAACACATAAATATCTACGAGAAACCGGCTTTCTCAGTTTGCCTGGGTAGGTCCTCTTCATTCTAAAAATGTCCGGAATTTTCTGGTCAACCGGACATAATATAATGAGCGAAAACTATGTGTATTTAAGTAGCTTGAGATGACTTGAGATTTTTTTTGTCTAGGTCCCATATAAGTTAAAGACTCCAGTGAGGAGTATATAGGTGAAACACTGAAGCTGGTTCCAAAGCTCAAAATAGGTTTTGGGCAAGTTTAGGTGAGTTGAATAGAAGCCTATGCTATTGGCGCCAGTGGTTGGCGTCAAACCTTGAAGTACATTTTAGGTATTATTGCCCCATCATTTAGGCGATCGCAACCCCCCATATACATAATAACATTGGGCAATTGTTACATAAAATAATCAGTAGTGGTCTGAGAATATTGTTTTGAGGGCTAGTTAACTATTGTTGATTTACTAATGTTTATTAACCTTATATATATACAGCACTTTCAGTTGCAATGATTTACAGTCATAGCACTTAGCGAACCAGTTTTTTAGAAGAATTATTTTGTAATATAGATTCTTTTTATCTTTATTTTCAAGAAAGTATTAACTTTAATCTTAAGGATAAATGATTTATTTTCATCAGTATAGTTCTCGTAATTTTCAAGTTAAATATAGAGAATGGGACTGTCCTAAATGTAGTAGTCCATAACAGGGACATAAACGCACATTTTAAACATTTTGGCTTTTGGCTGCGGGAGGAGCAGGGTCAGTCTGGGTCGAGGTCTTTAGAGCTGAAGAGGCTAAATCTGGCAGATGCTGGTACTATAAAGCAGAAAGCCCCTAACAGCAATGGTAGGAAATCTCGTGCTGTCTCCTAAGAGAAGCGTCGGGAGGATCTTAGACTTTGATTCTATTAGTAGGTTTAAAAACATTTGAAAAGGTCCTTGGCTAACTATTATTCCTCCAGCTAGACACCATTTTAGATATTAGATTTAGCTAAAATGCCCTATGATGTACTATGTTACCTAATATGATTGGTCTTTATATCCAAATCTGTTGGAAGAATGGACTTTAAATCAGAGACAATAATAACGAATATAAGAAACATCATTGCTAATATAAGGCCTAAAAAACTAATATGAGACTTGACGAAGTAGTAGAATTTGCAGAAAATCCTGAACCTCGTTGCCCTTGTGTGCTATTACTAGACACTTCAGCATCAATGACAGGCACTCCTATTCAGGCTTTAAATGATGGGTTGGAAATCTTTAAAGATAATTTAATTACTGATGAATTAGCCAAAAAACGAGTAGAGGTTGCTATTATTTCCTTTGATAATCAAGTGAAAATTGTCCAAGACTTTATTACTGCAGACCAATTTGAAAATCCAATATTAACTGCTCAAGGACAAACTTATATGGGTACTGCCATTCACAAAGCTCTAGATATGATTGCTACCCGGAAGTCAGAATATCGAAATAATGGTATAACTTATTATAGACCTTGGGTATTTTTGGTTACTGATGGTGAACCTCAAGGAGAATCAGAAAAAGTTGTTAAAGAAGCAGGCGATCGCATCAAACAGGAGGAGGATAGCAAGCATGTTGCCTTTTTTGCGGTGGGTGTGGAAGGAGCAAATATGGATAAGTTGGGGGAAATAGTTCAGAGAACACCCCTAAAACTGAGAGGACTTAATTTTCGGGAAATGTTTATCTGGTTATCTGCTAGTATGCAGCAGGTTTCTCATTCTCAAGTTGACGAACAAGTAGCACTACCTCCTCCTGGATGGGGAGCAGTCTAAATCATGGAAGAAAGAATAAAAAAGTTATATAGACAAGACTTACAAAGAAACTAGGTTAATCAGCTAAAATTTGTAATGTCAAGCATTATTGGATTGACACGCCTAAAAATGTAAGCCTTATAAAAATGAAGTGAAACCCAACAAAGCTTATAATTGGGCTACCTTGACGGGAGCTTGCTACGTCCTTCAACCCAACCTATGCTTATTGGCCCACTTTAGCTGCATCACACCATTATAAGAGTTTTCACTAACATAGACAGGACTTACCCATTGGGAAGAAATTTTGGGAATTTGAGATTTCTATCTTTACGGACCACTTTGCAAATACTGCACCTGGTAATGACAAAGTTACATTATTTTGCGTAAGTCCCAAACTAGTAAAGTAAAGAAGGAAGAGTTTAGTAAATATTAGGTTATGTCAATAAAAGCAGAAAATCAGTGGCGAGTAGTATCGGTATCAGTGGCAGGTAGGAGTCATGAGAAACGGGGACAACCATGTCAAGATAAACATCATTGGCAGATTTTGCAAGAAGGAATTTTAGTTGCTGCTGTTGCTGATGGAGCAGGTTCGTCTAACTTAGGAGATGTTGGTGCTAAAATAGCTGTTAATGTTGCACTAAGAGCCATTTCCCAACAAAAGTTGTTGCCAGTAGATGATATTGGTTGGCAATTTTTGTTAGTTGATGCTTTGAGGGCAGCGAAAAATGCTGTTTTGGCTGAGTCGCAGGTTAGAGAGGTTGAGCCGCGGGAGTTGGCTACAACTTTGATTTTGGTGGTAGCAACACCAGAGTTTGTTTTGGCTGCTCAAGTGGGAGATGGTGCAGCGGTAGTGGGAGATGGAGAAGAGAATATTTTTTCACTGACTTCACCCCAGACTGGTGAACATATTAATGAGACGACTTTTTTAATTTCAGAACCTGGTGTGGAGAATGCTCAGGTGAATATATGGCGAGGAAAACTGCTTCATTTGGCAATCTTTTCGGATGGCTTGCAAATGTTAGCATTGAAAATGCCAATGGGGTTGCCTCATAGTCCATTTTTTACCCCGTTGTTTAAGTTTATGAGAGTGGTTACTGATGAGAAAGAGGCAACTAGGCAGTTGGAGGAATTTTTGCGATCGCCAAAGGTGACAGGGAGAACTGATGATGATTTGACTTTGTTATTGGCGCGGTATGGTTGAAGTTATTTCAGTTATCAGTTATCAGCAGCTTTGTTGCAGAAACATCACTTACCTAGTACTGGTATATATGGTGTATTTTTGGCAATTATTTCACATACTCAGGACTTACGCAGTACCGCTATATATGGTGCAAAAATTATTATTTTCAA
>JAKQYE010000284.1 GCA_023356605.1 Trichodesmium sp. MAG_R02
ACGTGGTTTTAGATTAATCATTGAGCCACAATTTTTTGCCGATAGTTTTTTTGTCAAAAAACCAGAAAGAGTAGAAACAATACTGTTTATTATGTCACTGTGTTTATTAGTGTATAATCTAAGGCAAAGAGAACTGAGAAAAACTTTACTTTGAAGCAATAGTAAAGTGAGAAACCAATTAGGAAAACTAACAAATACTCCGACATTAAGATGGATATTTCAATGCTTTCAAGGGGTGCATTTTTTGAGAATTAATCAATCGCAATAAGTGGTAAATCTTACAGAAGAAAGGAGCTTGATTTTAGAGTTTTTACCCTCAAGTTGTCAAAAATATTATCTGGGAAACAATAATAATAAGCGATAGACTTCCAGTCCGCTTCGCGATAGACTTCCAGTCCGCTTCGCGAACGCACTACTTGAAGAGTTAAGAAAATTAATTGATGCTATCAACGGGAGTGTAGTTCCTCCTGTATGTTCTGCTGCCAACAGAAATCCCTGGTTGGCCCAAAATACTCATGCCACTAATTTTTTGTGTTCTATAGAATTAATTTGTTTAATTTGTTGGCTCAAATTCTGATGATATAGTTTTTTTTAAATAAGGATAATACATTATTTGGCACAATAATTACGAATAATTTCCCAATCTTGATGTATTGATAGGTGAATACATTCTAGCTCTTTTTAATGCACTAAAATCATGTTCTATGTCATTTAAATCAGGAGAGTATTTTGACAAAAATAGTAATTGCTGAACCCCTTTACTAATTCTCTAATAACGTTTTTTATATAAATTGATGAATCATCCATGCAGCAGTACACTGGGAATTTTTAATGATGGTAATAAAATTGAGCTAACCATTGTTCAAATCCCACAGCATTTAGGCTGACTTTAAATATAATTGGCGCTATTAAATCTTTTTCCTTTTTTCTTCTCTCGGCTACTAAATTTTCTCTTTTACCTCATTTTCCCTCTTGCTCACCATAAACTTTTTTCCCTTTTTTTGACCAGGCATAAATACAGTCTTGATTATCTTCAAATTCTTATCCATCAATAAATACAAGGCTTTTACTTCCAAATTATTTGATAAAATTTCGAGCTTTGCTGATAATATTTTATCCTTTCTTCTCTATTTCTTTCTCTATAACGAAGTTATTTCTTTTTTCAAGGAAAATTCATTCTTTTTAAAGCATAAAATATAGCTGGTTGATTAACTCCAATTTTTTTAGCTCTGTCTGACAACCCTCGACTCTGGATTTTGTTTTACATCTTTTTCTAATTCTTTCCAATCTAATTTTCTTTGACGACTTTTTACCTTAGTTGCTGACAATGTTGGGCGAGATAACCATCTATATATCGAAGCTCTTCCTATCCCAAATATATGAGCTGCTTTGGTAAGCATACCGCCATTCTCTACAAAATTTATTACTTTTTTTTTGAAGTCTAAACTGTAAGGCATAGTTCAAAATAGTTTCTAGTTGACTTAATTTTATTATACTCAAGTTTTGTTTCAATCTTAATTAAAACGACTATAAATTCATGTATCTTTTTGTACTACATGCCGAAAGTGCGGAATGTGGGATATAATTTGTTCAGAATATACTGGTATAAACTCGCCCTTTCCAATAACCGCCTCGCCCTCGCCAGTGTCGCCAAGCTGAATCTATTGTGATTAATATATAAATCAAAGCAACAGTTGGTAAGCTCATGGCATATATTGGTGAAAGTCTATAAAATCTAATAATAGGTAAGTAAGCTAAAAATATTAATAATCTTGCTAATAAAGCGATCGCTACTACTGGCCACCATCCCAAAATAACTCCCAAAATTATTCCTAATGAGGGAATTAAATAAACTAATTTCATTCCTATTACTGTTACTACTAACAAGAATGGAGAATAATTTAACTGAGTAAAAGCAGTACGAGCTACCATATTCCAAATACTCATTAAATCAGGATAAGAACGTCGGCTTCTAGTCTCATTAGTTAGCCCCAACCAAATTTTTTTATTTGTTGATTTTTGTTGAACTGCTTTAGCTAAAGCACAATCATCTATTAAAGCATTTTTAATAACCTCTATGCCTCCAACTTCATCTAAATTTTGATGACGAATTAATATACAACCCCCAGCAGCAGCAGCAGTGGTATTTCCGGGATTATTTACCCATTTAAACGGATATAACTTTTGAAAGAAAAATACAAATGCGGGAATCATTAATTTCTCGGCTATTGTTTCACATTGTAGTTTCACCATTAAAGAAACTAAGGCTAAATTTTCTTTTTCTGCTTTGACAACAAGTTGGCGAATATTAGTAGAGAAATGTTCAATATCTGCATCTGTCAATAGAAAATAATCAGGGGCTGGAATTTGTTTTTTGGCATAGTTAATCCCTTGATTAATTGCCCATAGTTTTCCTGTCCAACCACTAGGTAAATCTACTGCTGAAATAACTTCTAGTTTTGTATAATTATGACCTTGTTGAGCTAAAAAATTCGCTATATTGACTGTATTATCTTTGCTGTGATCATCTACTAATATTATTTTTAATCTTCCTAAATAATCTTGATTTAATAAAGAATTTAGGGTGATTCCTAGTAATTTTTCTTCATTTCTAGCAGGAATTATCACATAAATTGACGGCCAATGTTCCCTATTTTCAATTTCTGTTTCTGATGTTGATAATAGTTGTTGGTCTGCAAGCCAAAACTTGCCGCGAAACACCAATAAGTATATCCATATTATCAAATTAAAAATTACCGTTATAAATAGAATTTTTTGGTCCATAAAAAAAATAATTTTACAATATATAAATGCATTTATGCAGGGCCAACGCATCCTGTCAATAAACCGGGGGTAATTATCAATAAACTATGGTTTATTACACTCGTTGACAATAGACTTGCCAAATATAGTGTTTGTTTAATTTAAAAAACTAATTATAGTAGTCAGCCAATTAAATGCCAAGGTTAGAAATCTTTGTATATGTTTTCGACGACTCTCATATTTAATGGGCAAAGGAAAACAAGCTGCCAGCCTTTCTATTTTTACTGTTTTTTGGACAGTTAGTAACCAAACTAAAATTTTTAAAGTTTGGACTTGAGTATGGGTCAAAGATTGTTTGAAATGTATATTCGTTTTAATTAAGATTGAAACAAAAGATTGAGTATAATAAAATTAAGTAAACTAGAAACTATTTTGAACTATGCCTTACAGTTTAGACTTAAGACAAAAAGTAATAAATTTTGTAGAAAATGGCAGTACGATATAGTGTCTCATTATTATTTAAAATAACCATAACTCATACAATGATAAAAATTGCATTTTTGTCGGTCTATTTGGGTAAGTGGACCGACTAGTTCTACCATAAAATGTGACTAATAGTTACCACAAAAGATTGATATAAAAATCAACTAAATTTGGGGAAGAAGGGGTGAGCTTGCGTTGGCGGAGCCTAGCGGCGGCAGCTATATCGCAAACCCATCCCTTCCCTAAGAATGATTATCATTATAATTAAAAAAAGTCCATATTCTTCACAGAACGTTAATCAAAGAAACCCTTATCCAACAATACTTTTGAGCTGCTTGTCGCCCTGTAAACTGCTATTTATTTTTATTTGTAATTACTAACCCTTTTCTATCATATTTTTAACTATTTCCAAAACTTTTTAATGGTGAATAAGAGTGAATTGGCGATCGCTACCTCCCAAACTCAAAATCCTATTCTTTTTTAAAGGATGCAACAACAACTCTTAAGGGGGACCGCATTTATCCGAAAATGGATATGGGTCAGATAGATGAGTTTAGCCTACAACTGTCACTGGATACTATTGTTTTGTCCTATTACTAACAATATTAAGAAGTGGCCTAAGAAAGACTTCGACTAAACCCTAATACTAATTCGGCCCTAAAAATTAACTATTTTAAGTAGGTAGCGATCGCTCATCAAAAGATAGTCATAGTCAGTATTTTACTATTTCCGGAAATGTCTATTGTTCCTTGAATGTCTTGTTTAAAAATTTTCTCTTCTACCATGGATTGGGAAAAAATTGTTATACCCCATCTTTTTTCCCATTACCATACACGACTATGAAGTGGCCTAAGAAAGATTTCGAATAAACCTAAATACTAATTCGCTCCTAAAAATTAACTATTTTAGGTAGGTAGCGATCGCTAATCAAAAGATAGTCATAGTCAGTATTTTACTATTTCCGGAAATGTCTATTGTTTCTTGAATGTCTTATTTAAAAATTTTATCCTCCACCATGGATCGGGAAAAAATTGTCACGCCCCATCTTTTTCCCCATTACCATAAACCACTACCAGATTTTTTCACAGTACTTATTATTAGAAGCAATAGATAAAAATTAAGCCGACTCCGGTTTAGGCAAAGAAGAAGGATGCAATAACAACTCTGCAGTTGATCGCTTCTCCACCATTTCCTTGGTAATTGTACAACGACTTACATCCTTTCGTGACGGTAACTCATACATCACATCTAACATCAACTCTTCAACAATACCCCGCAATGCTCGTGCACCAGTCTTTCTCCTAAACGCTTCCTTCGCGATCGCCCGGACAGCTTCCGTCTCAAACTCCAACTTCACATTATCCATTCGCAACAGCTTCTGATACTGCTTCACTAGAGCATTCTGAGGTTCCGTCAAAATTGCCATCAGAGTCTCCTCATCGAGAGGTTCAACCACAGCTACCATAGGTATTCGCCCAATCAACTCTGGAATTAAACCAAACTTCACCAAATCATTTGGCTCCATTTGCTTCATTAAATCTACAACTTTCTTCTCCTTAACCTGATAACTTTCTCCATTCTGCTGAATAAAGCCCATTGATTTTTTACCAATTCTCTGATCTACTATCTTCTCTAAACCAACAAAGGCTCCTCCACAGATAAATAAAATATTACTCGTATCAATCTGAATACAATCTTGATAGGGATGTTTCCTACCACCTTGTGGAGGAACATTAGCAACAGTTCCCTCCAACATCTTTAATAAAGCTTGCTGAACACCCTCCCCAGAAACATCTCTTGTTATAGAAGGGTTCTCACTCTTACGAGCTATTTTATCAATCTCATCTATATATATAATTCCCCGTTGTGCTTCATCCACTTCTAAATCTGCTACTTGTAAAAGTCGCAGCAAAATATTCTCCACATCCTCCCCAACATATCCAGCTTCTGTTAAAGTCGTCGCATCTGCCACAGCAAAAGGCACATCCAACAACTCCGCCAAAGTTTGAGCCAATAACGTCTTACCGCAACCTGTTGGCCCAATCAACAAAATATTAGACTTTTGTAATTCCACCTCATCTTGAGAGGACTTGCCACTTTTTTTAGCCTCTAGAAAACTCAAGCGTTTATAGTGGTTATAAACTGCCACAGATAAAACCTTCTTACCCTCCTCCTGACCAATAACATGAGCATCCAGATAATTCTTGATTTCCCTAGGCTTAGGTATTTGACTAACAGACAATCTCCTCGCACCAGCGCCTCGTTTCTGGGGTGCTGGCCCTGGGCGTGGTATTGGTGGTTGTGCTCCTGTAGCATTGGAGTCAAAAAGCTCCTCATCCAAAATCTCATTGCACAACTCTACACATTCATCACATATATAAACCCCAGGTCCAGCTATCAATTTCCTTACCTGTTCTTGAGACTTGCCACAGAATGAACATTTTAGATGGGAGTCGTATTTAGACATAACCGCCTCTTTTTACATTGCAGGGACAGACTCTCCTGGTGCAGGAAGATTCTGTCTTGTAATTACTTGATCAATCAGGCCATAGTTTTTGGCCTCTTCTGCGGACATAAAGAAGTCGCGCTCTGTATCAATCTCTATTCTTTCTAGAGGTTGACTTGTATGTTCTGCTAATAACTCATTGAGTTTACGCTTATGATAAAGGATTTCCTTAGCCTGAATCTCAATATCTACAGCTTGACCCTGAGCACCACCTAAAGGTTGGTGGATCATAATTCTAGAACTAGGGAGGGACATTCTCTTACCTTTCGCCCCACCAGATAGAAGAAAAGCACCCATACTTGCAGCTAAACCATAACAAATCGTAACTACATCAGGTCGTACCTGTTGCATCGTATCGTATATAGCCATTCCTGCCGTAACTGAGCCTCCAGGGGAATTGATATATAGTTGGATATCTTTTTCTGGGTCTTCAGCATCCAGAAATAACATTTGAGCTGTAATGGTATTTGCCAAATTCTCGTCCACTTGAGTTCCGAGAAAAACTATTCTTTCCCGGAGCAGTCGCGAGTACAGGTCAAAAGCCCTCTCTCCCATCCCAGACTGTTCCACAACCATTGGGACAATATTACTAGGGCCTGAGTAAACTTGTAACTTATTATAACTAGAACTAAATAAATTATCAGAATATTGAGATATAACCATAATATAACGGTTTATTTATCAATTTTATACTTTTGGCTCAGTATAGTTACTAATTTTGTAGACCAATCTACTCAAGCTTTGTAAGGTTTGAACCTTACTGGGCTAACTACAAGCCTCTCTACCAGTTTTCCATCAAAGACGGAGTTACTAGCTACTTTTATTAAATGATTTATGCCATGTTCTGACAGTTGATTTACAGTAAATCCACTAGCTTTATGGATATAATAATCCATTCTGTCATTGCCTCACTCAGTAAAAGTTCTATAGGTAGATTCTTACATATTAGACGATATTTGTCTATATTCGTTGGTATTTGATTAAACTTGTCTTGATACTCCGAGCTAATTATTATGTCCGTGCCGATACTATGAATGCTTACAAATTAAAACAATAAACAGTAGAATCTCATCTAGAAAGTGAGTAAATATCAATATCTATTAAGAAAACTCTTTTATTATCCATGACCCTTTGGTCGTCACCATTCAGAGAGACTCTTAATAGGCAAGACCCAAGCTATTGGTTAATATATGGTAACAGGCCACTCATGATTATCTGCTTTGATATCTATCACTAATCTGTCATTTGAGATTGTAGCATGAGCAAAAGCTTTCGAGCTGAAATTATAAACCGATACTATTTTGTTAACAATGTAAAGTAATACTAACTTATTGAGTCGGTATTTCTGCTTCATGAAACCTATACAAACCTAGACAGGCTTGCTGTTCAATTCCTGCTTCAACCAAGGGAGACGGCACCTTCAAGTCCACAGGCGTTCACCCATAAGCTATCGGCATTTTTTGT
>JAKQYE010000285.1 GCA_023356605.1 Trichodesmium sp. MAG_R02
TGAAATGATGTTGAATCTAAGTGAGCATAGGAGGTATCTATTTTAAACTTTTTAATAACTAATAATCCGATCTCTATAAATAAATTTGTTAGTCCTAGTTTATAGATATCATCCATGAGTAGACCTATTTTATCATCGTTTAAGTATTCACTATTGATACCTGTTCTGTTTAATTTTTCTATAGCTTTATCTTCAAAAAATTGACTAAATAAATATAATGGACGCGAGACCATCCCTAATCCATTCAAAATTAAAGCTTTTATTACTTGTCCAGTAGTAATTTTTTCTCTATTATCTACTCCTAATTTTTGATTAATTAGTTCCACTATTCCTATCTCATCAATTAACCCTGCAACTATTCCTAGGTGGTCAAGATTTTCAACTGTTATTTCTTCTATTAAAGACATTTTTTTGATACTCAATAAGGATGCAATTATCAGTTTTATGAGCTCACTTGAAGTGACTAAAGACCATAAGCAATTATACGTAAATTAAATAGATATTGTCTTGTAACCTATCATAGTACAATTCTGTTGTATTGTAAAGTTAAGTAAATTGATTAATATTTTTTTAGTAATATTACTTTGAGTTATACTATTGGGAGAGTATTTATCAACAAAATATTAAGGCAAAAGATGTTAGGTTCTTTTTGTCAACTCATAAAAAAAACTGGCTTCAAATCTCTCTCCCACAATGATAGAGGCTTGTTAGCTCCTGTTCTATGGTTGAGAACGGCTGGGTAAGGGGTTAGATTTTTAGGATTGATCAATCCCTAGCAGTACTTCTCAAACAGCTTCTTAGAATTGACATTAATAGCAAATAAATTGGAAAGTTAGGAATTTGCTCTTGCTATAACCAAAAATATCTGTTATAGTAATAAACTATTACTCAGGGAGAGGTGGCTGAGTGGTCGAAAGCGGCTCACTGCTAATGAGTTGTACGGGAGAACCCCGTACCGAGGGTTCGAATCCCTCCCTCTCCGCTCCGTCGTTTCAGTTATCATTTGCCAGCTACTAGGGCCAACCACCGAAGCCGGAGGCTAAAGATGCTTATAGCGAATATTTCTTTTATCTCCTTAGAAGGGGAAACTTCAGACTTGATTTTTAGGTAAAATTGGATAGTTAAGACTTGTTAGAAAAGTTGAGTTGAAGAGTCAGGGAAGGGAATAGCAATGGAGGCCGTGAGTAATAATTACAGGTTTTGATTTTTCTCCATTTTTCCCGTCTCAATTAAGGGAAAATCTTGAAGTGAACTAACATTAATCGGTGCATATATTGGAACTTCTTTCCATTTCCAGATATAGTACTGCTTAAACTGATGATACATGAGGATTCTATATTTATTCAGCAAGCCCTAGTTAGATTAACTCATTCTACACCGAACAATTTCCCTTGGTAATACTGGATAAATATATGTTTACGAGTCTCATATGAATAATTACTAAATACCATTCACAGCTTAAGTTTTTGCTGTAAATACACCCCTATGCAGTAATGAACTTTCCTCAGGTCTTAGCTACATTTTTTTGTTATTTTGATGACAATTTTTTAATTGCCTCTACACACTTTTCAGAAATACAAGGTAATATCCTCTTATTATTACTAACCTCCTTGCCTTCTGTAAATATAACTAAGAGATATGGCAGAAGATCTGCTAACTCTATATAGGCAAAATTGTGACGTACATAGGTATCCACAATCCCTATTGACCATATATTAGCATCTAGAGGAAGACTCTCATCTAAGAACCCTAAAGCTTGACCTTTGGTTGCATATTTTGCATCTTGTTGACTATAATTTTTCCTTAACAAATTCATCATTTTTCCTGATGCTTGGCAAGATACTGACATTCCAGCTACGATACTATGTAATAAACGAGCTGTAGCGTTAGTTGTAAGCATATTCTGATTTTCCATCAATAGTCCTTGAAAAATCCGTTCTCGACCATAAGGCCCATAAAACCATGTTTTTTGATTCACATTAATGGATTTTAATTCAGGCCACTTAAGAGATTGAAAATAACGGTTGACAAAATTACGTTGATATTTCCAAGTTTGAAAAGGTCCCGGTGATAATTCAGGTCCACTGGTGGTTCCAGTTAAAACATCTACAACTAGACTAGTCCCATCGTGATTTGAAGAAAGAATCATATCTCGAATTGCTCTTTCTAACTCTGCTGATGTTTTGACCATTCCTTTCTCTAACCATTCATAAATAGCTACAAGGTAAAATAAATGGACTATTCCTCCTGGATACATCAGCTCATCACCGCGATCGCTCCAACCACGGACTTGTTTTTGCCCAAACTCTGTGGCATTCTGAATATCTATGGTTCTTGGTGAATCGTAGACTAACCAAGTTATTGCTATTTGCTCAGAAGTTAATTCTGAAAATTCTAACTTGGTTGCTTCTATAATGTCTTTACCCAGAATATTTAGTCGTTCATCTTTATGAAAGAATGTCATTTCAGTTATCAGTAGAGTGAGGATTTCATCTAAGTTTATCTCAGAATGTTGAGCATAAATACCATAATAAACATCTATAATTTATGGTTCCTTAGAATGCAATTTTTGGCAACTAAAGTAGCAAATAGAAGACATTTACAAATTATTCAGTAGACTTGTAGTTTGATAACTAAAAAAACTTGCAAACTTTAACTATAACATCAGAATTTATAGTTGTAGATTTGCTCACCTTGCTACTATCGAACTGCAATACTAATCTTCTAATTTTATATGGAAAAAATATTGTTCCGATGGATGGTTATGGTCGGAACAGTATTTTTATAACTAAAACTCTGAATTAAAAAATTGGTAGTCTTATAGATGTAGCGATATTTATAAGTAAACCCCTTTCACCCCTAGGAGTCTAATACCGTTTTCAAGAAATACTGTTAAAGTGCTAAGGTCTGTTTGTAAGAGTCTTGAGATTAATAATATAGAAACCTTCTTGTGATTTGGTATAACTGTAAAAATCACTACTCGTACACTACTATCAAAAATTGTGCCATCTAATTTTTTCACCTCAGGTAAGATAGTTTATGTTCAATGGTTTTCATAAGTTTATTTACTTACTCAAAAAAAAGGAATGTTTTCCTATTTTATTGATTCTTATTTTGGCCTGTTGTTTGTACTTTTACAGAATCAGTTTCCGAGGCCTATGGATAGATGAATTTATCAGTATTTTAGATGGGAAGAAGATAGCTTTTAAGAAGGGCAGGCTACTCTATTATGCTCTTCTAAATCCATGGATTAACATTTCTGATAATGAAGTATGGTTGAGAGTTCCAGCTATTATTTTTGCAGTAGTATCTGTATATATAATCTATAGATTAGGTCATGACTTTTTTAACAAAAAAGTTGGTCTTCTTGCAGCATTTTTACTAACTATTTCTCCATTATTTATCAATCATGCTCAAGAAATTAGATATTATACAATGAGTGTTTGCCTGGGGCTTTGTGGCTCTCTTGGTCTAGCACATTCTCTGAAGCAACAAGATAAAAAAACTGCCACGATTTATATGGGTTGTAGGTAGAATTTTATCCTTTTACACTACGCCTTTAAATGCAGCTTTTTTGGTACCAGATATTCTAATTTTATGGCTTAAGTTTAAGTTTAAAATTTCTAGATTAATCAGTTATCTCGTCAACTATTTAACAATCATTGTTGCTAGTATTCCTGTAGCTATTTCTGTGAAAAGTGATTTAGGCTCACACCGAGTAATTTTACCAATTCCTGGTGTAAGAGAAATATTCCGAGAGCTAAGAATAATGACTGTGTTTGCTCACCCTCCATCACCACCTTATATATCACTATTGATTCAATTTGTAGCAATAATAGTTGCTATAGTTATTCTGGTAGCAATTATTCAAAAACCTCGCAGTCAGGAAGTTGTATGGGTGGCTTTATGGGGAATTATACCTGCTGTATCTATTTTTGTTTTTTCTAATATATTTTACTCGATATGGAACAGTCGTTACCTAATAATGTCTCAGCCATACTTTATACTACTTGTGGTAATTGGCTTTTTTCAGGTTTTGAATTGGCAACGAATAATTGGAGTACTGCTGGCTTTTATATATATGTTAGCCGTTAGTTTGGGTTTAGTAACTTATTATACAAGATCGAGGCGATACATGGGGGCATCAGACATCTACAGACCAGTAGCAAAATTCATTGAAAGTCAAGATAAAGAAGATGATATAATCATGTACTCTACTGTTCATGGCACTCCTTTTACTCTAAGTTACTATTATCAAGGTTCCGCACCTATATATGTCAATAAGAGGAGAAAAACAGATAAATCAAATCTTCGAGTCGATTTACAAAATTGGATTGAAAGTTTACCTTCTACAAACTCACGTATATGGTTTATCTATTATGGAGGAGATATGAAGATTTTTAAGTCTGTATTTGCAGAGTAATTTACAATTGAATCAGAAGAAATTATTGGTGGTGCAAATATATTATTGCTGATTCCTAAGTTGAATAAAAAATGACAACTACCTAGAATATTAATATCTGTATAACAAATAAATAAACTCTGTAAGGATTTAGCTATGAGGACTTATGAGCTATGAGCTTTGAGAATAAATTTTTAATTTTCCCTCAATATAATTATAGTCATTGTATAAATGATTTAGGATTGCTATAGCAATTCTATTTTATTTGTGGCAGAAATCCCACGGCTTTTTAGGAAACAGGGAACAGGGAATAGAGAATAGGTAAGAGTTTTAAAAGTTTTATTTACTTTTTTATTTGTCGCAACCCCCAACGGACTGCTATATATCAGTTACTTTTATTTCCTCTAAAAGTAATAGTTGTGAGCTGAAGACTTACACAGTTTAAAGGATCAAGGCAAAGAGTCAGCAGTTATCAACTGAGTTAGTTGTGTGCTTTATGAAAAAAGTTTTTTCGGACATTAAACCTTATCTGCGATGGATTATTTTAGGAGTTACCCTATTTTTTCTAGCTAAAACTCTCAAAGACAACTGGGAACAAGTATTACAAATTAGAATTAGTGATTCTGGCTGGGTAAGTTTAGGAACTGCTTTTATAATCACAATAATGGCTCATTTATGGTCTGGATGGATATGGTTTTGGATTCTTAAAGAATTTAATCAATCAGTTAATTTATGGTGGGCTATTAGAGTATATCTAGTAACAAATATTGCCAAGTATTTACCAGGGAATATCTGGCATTTCTATGGTCGTATTACTGAAACAAAAAAAGCTGGAGTACCTGTTGAAATTGCAATTTTAAGTGTATTAATAGAACCGCTTTTAATGGCTGCAGCAGCTTTAGGTGTTGCTTCATTTGGCTCCTCTCAAGAAAGTTTGTTTTTGCAATTTTTGTGCTTTTTTGCAGTCCTTTCTATTGTTCATCCACGAATTTTAAACCCAGTCATTAAATATTTAGTTAAAATCAAATTGAAAGTCAAAAAATCAGATTTAGAACCGACTACTGAATTAAAATTAGAGCGGTATCCCATTAAACCTTTTGTGGGAGAAATTTGTTTTGTACTGCTTCGAGGTTCTGGATTTTTGTTGACCATGTTTGCATTTAATTCTATTGAATTTAATCAAATTTTATTAATCTTTAGTGTGTTTAGTTTGGCCTGGTTGTTAGGTTTAGTTGTGCCAGGAGCCCCTGGAGGTGTTGGGGTATTTGAAGCAACTGCTTTAGCTTTATTAGAACCAAAATTTTCTCCTGGCATTGTATTGAGTGCTGTTGCATTTTATCGCTTGATTAGTGTTTTAGCTGAAACTTTTGCTGCTGGTTTGGTTTGGTTGGAGCAAAAAAGTTAAAAATTAGGAATAAAAAGTCAAGTTATTGTGGTCAGTTTCTATTATTTAATGTTGACGGAAAATCCTGGGTCTAAAGCCCTGTCCTTCCAGAAAGACTTGCTGTTTCTATGGTATGGTTGGAAGTAAGAATTCATAAAGAAAGCAAGTGGCGACTTGATCAGCATTTATAGTTGTTTTAATTAAGATTGAAACAAAAATTGAGTATAATAAAATTAAGTCAACTAGAAACTATTTTGAACTATGCCTTACAGTTTAGACTTCAGACAAAAAGTAATAAATTTTACATAAATGAATAAATAATCAACTCAGATGGTGAACAAGAGTGAATTAGCGATCGCTACCTCCCAACTTCAATAAGCTTTCTTTTTTAGTTGAATTATTATTCAATTTATTGTCTCAAATTATCACTATATATACCATTAAGCCTGTTTTTTACCCCCTGAGGAGTTAAAAGTTTTAAGCTGATAAAATCTTAATGGATTACTTTTGAATGAATAAATTTTATAGTCGTTTCAATTAAGATTGAAACAAAAATTGAGTGGAATAAAATAATGTATTCAACTATTAATACATCTCCTGATAACATTATTCGTAATTATTGTGCCAAATAGTCTCTCATTTTTATTTAAAATAACTATATATTCAGTGTGATGTGAATATATCTAATGTTATACCTAATGGTAATTCTATTGGTATCGACTAGGGGCTTAAATGAAGAGACATTGAGTTATTCAAAAAGTTTCAGGCCAGGCTGTAGTTACTGAATGCCTAAAAGTTTTGAGCTGATAAAATCTTAATAGTTTTGCCTATACGACTCATCAGGGATGTGGCAGAAACACGAGTTTGTCAAGAAAGAATATTAAGTACTCTTGGACAGATCGCAAAAAAGTTCATTGAGGGTAAAGAGTTTTGACCTAGTTGAAAATTTACGTTACAAAGCAGTATAATACGATAGTTATCTCTGGCAACCCAAAAATTACAGTTATAAACTAAAAAAAAGAGTTACCAGAGCATTGACTTAATCAAAGAATAATGATGATGTGGGCATTGCAGTTGCTGACTACTCTTGTAAACTGTACTTAGTCATGCATTAAATCAATTCATGCCAAGCTCAAACTGAATAACAAACAGAAAGCCCTAATGGCTCAATACGCAGGTTACTCATGATGGTGTTATTGGAGTTTAACATTGAGCGAATGCAGCATATAAAGATGGTTATAAACCCAATCTCCGTAAACTCAGAGAGGTTTTTACTAATCATACAAAACCACTAATACCAGAGCAGTATATCAACGAAGGTTACTTAATTGTGAAAGTATTCCAAACACTTGACCTTAGGCAACAGC
>JAKQYE010000286.1 GCA_023356605.1 Trichodesmium sp. MAG_R02
TTTTGATTTGTTGCAACCTATGGGCGGATTGCTAGATGTGGTTTAGTAATATTAAGAGGAGGAATATTAATACTATGATAAATCAAAATAATAAAAAAACTAGATAAAAATGCTTAATAATTAACAATGAACATCTCTAATACTATAAAGCTTGTGAAAAATGGCTATCGCTCAGGAGTTAGGGGATCCCAGGAAGTACGACAGCCACATCGCTACCTGAAAGATATTTACAGCAAGGGAAGTGAGATTTTTTGGAGATGTCTAATTATTAAAAAAAGCTATGGAGTATGTGTTAATTATTATAAGAATTTAGGTTTAAGACAACTATACCATTCTTTTTCAACACTTGGTATAAAATAGAATAGAAAAAAAGAAAAATAACCGCATCACAAACATTGATTATCCTATACTATAGGATAATCAATGTAGGTAATTTTGACTTTCAATTTTAACTTTTGACTTAAAAAATATGATTCCAACCGTTATTGAACAATCTGGCCGCGGCGAAAGAGCCTTCGATATTTACTCTCGGCTATTGCGCGATCGCATAATCTATCTAGGAGAAGGGATAGACTCTGATCTGGCCAACTTAATTGTAGGCCAACTATTATACTTAGACTCAGAAGACCCAGAAAAAGATATTTATCTCTATATAAACTCTCCTGGGGGTTCTGTTAGTGCTGGGATGGGTATTTATGACACTATGAGACACGTTCGACCTGACGTCTGTACTATTTGTATGGGAATAGCTGCTAGCATGGGAGCATTTCTTCTGAGTGGAGGAACAAAAGGTAAAAGAATGAGTTTACCCCACTCCCGCATTATGATTCATCAACCATTAGGCGGTGCCCAAGGTCAAGCTACAGATATCGAAATCCAAGCTAAAGAGATCTTATACCTTAAAAAATATCTCAATGAATGCTTAGCAGAACACACGGGTCAAGCCATAGAAAAAATTACCGAAGATACAGAAAGAGACTTTTTTATGTCAGCTACAGAAGCAATGGAATACGGCATAATAGACCAAGTTTATAACCGTAACCCCTCTAATTCTCAACCTATATCTCCTGTTAGGGAGTAATTAGGAGTTAAAAGGAATAGAAAGTTATAGATGATGTTGGAGTCAAATAAGTCGCCAGTGCCCTGAGGACATTATCGCGCCTCTCAAATTTAGTCCCTGCTATGAACACATTGGGGAATGGCCATTTTTTCATACTTCTGAGTTCCCCCTATCGTTTATTCCCTATAGAAATCGAACAAAAGCTTAGGACGCTCTCTGTATTCCGGATTTGCTATAGAAACCGAAATTGGTGCCTGAACCTATACAACGACTGCTTAACCATGTTAAAGGAACTCCTAAAACAATTTTCTGATAGGCATATGGGGAGATGGGAACATGAGGAGACAGGGATAAGGGAAACAGGAAATTACTTATCACAAAGAAAAAAAATACATTTACTCTTCCGAGATGTTCATCTAATAGCAAGACCATAACTTCTCTATTTTGTCAAGTTTAATGCTAGGAAAAATGTTTATAAATCATAGCCCCTTAGGGGCGGACTGGAGCATGGCTGTTTCAAAGTGTAGTGAATTTAATGTACGTGCAGGAGTGCGACCCCTTGGCCACTTAACCAGTAAACTGGGTACAAACAGCCGTTCTTAGTCAACGTATGAGGACAATTTCGACTAATGAATAACTCTTATGTCCAGGGATTTAACCTTGTAGAGCTCCTTGGCCAATCCTACCTCAAGGCCAGCCCTACCCCCAGAGTCACCGATACCAAAACTAGGGAGGGATTAAACACCCCCTTTAAGCACAACAACTATCTATGACTAAGGGCTACAAGCACTGCTGGCATTCTCCCTGGCCTAAAGGCACGGGGGAAAAGCCAAGCCATAGCACCTCGGCGGTTTGACGTCTCACAGGCTGCTGCTACTTTGGCAGTAGTCTTATACGGCCTATCTGTCCTTTTTTTCTCTTGGATTGCCCGCCCGCGACTAATATATTTCTTCTTGCGAACTAAAAAGCACGATAACATAACCTGTGAAAAAAAATCAACTAGAAAGTCGCCCTATAAGGGTGAGGCTTTAAACCCAATTTTTCGGTAAGGTTAGGAAAGTCACCAGGGTGGGAGGCGCGTTTTGAACTTAATAGCTATGGCCTTTTCCGGAGGTCAACACATTTGGAGTCTCCTTAAGCTCTGACTTTGTTGAGCTCTAAGTAAATATCTGGTTCAATTAGCTTAAATAACGACAATTCATTAATTGAAGCTTCAAAGATAATTGATAAATTTGGCGTTTTTCCAGATTTAGCACGCCAAAGCTTCTTAGTTATTTTCATATCTATTCTATAAAACTGATACAAAGTGTTACATGACGTGACAATTTGATGTTTACTTCCTACTTCCACTGAGACCATCAGCGGTTACTCATCCATAGGCATTCACTCTCGAGCCGACCGCATCTCTCATACAAGTATTTAATTGCCAATAGTCTTTTCCTTAAATATTCTTGTTGACACTTGTAGTACAATTTTTGCCATAATTATAAATCTAATTGGCGAAGGAGTCATCACCTAGGAGTCAAGAGTTATAATTGATAGCCTAAATATCATTTCTTAGATCGAAAGTCTATTTTTCTCCGAAAAAATATCGAAGAGTATTTTTTTTTGAATTGCCCTGACTACTTGTAGCATTATTTCTCAGATTTATTATGACTTCATTTATTGGGGCGTATCATGGGCCTCTAATTGTTGTAAAAAATCTTGTAATTGCTCAAATGAAAGCCGTGTACGGCCCTCTTCTCCATAATTTTTTTTGAGGAAAGTTTTTCCTTTTGTAGGATTCCAACCCAAACGCCTAATCTCATCACTAGTTTTGCCAAATACCTCTAAATACTCCAAGAAAATTTGTAATTCATCTACACTTAATTGTTCCAGAGATTCTTTATTGTGATTGTATTCAAAATAATCTTTTTGTTGCTTTGCTTTCCAACCTTGACCTTTAATTTCTTTGTTTACTTTCTGTAGCATATCTAAATATTGACGGAAATCTAATAATTCTTCAGCTGTTAAAAATTGACGTGTTTTTTGACTGTAATTTTGCTTGAGAAAATCTTGCTCCTGCTCTTTGCTCCATCCCAAATTATCTATTAAGATATCTATACTGATATTATCATCAGATACATCCTCATATCGATCATAGGAAGCAATTTGATTATTACTATTTATTGGACCAGCTAAGTCTCTTCTCGAATTTATTGCTTTTGATGTAGTTATTTCACTTTCTAGATGATTTGTAGAGCCTATTAGTACTTCTGTAGTTTCATTAATTTTTTCTTCCTTTTCTTCCTGACTATAATCTTTATTTAACCAACTATTATCGAACGCACTTGAATCTTCGGGCAAACCAGAAATATTATCAGAATTAATGCTATACTCTGCTATTGATAATTCATCTTTTTCCAGTGGAGCAGAAATTTCTGATTTTTCTGAGACCGACGAAACAGTTAGAATATCAGAAACTTTATTAAAATCTGTATTTAATCCTGCTGTTGGTAACTCCTCTGTTTCTATTTGTGAAGAATTATTGACATCCTTGGTGAATTGTGTATCTTGGTTAGTAGCAGATGGAGATGGGGAAAGTTCAACAGAAGTTTGAGGTGCACAAAAAGATGTATCAAGTGTAAGGGTGGCAAGTGATCGATCTCTTGCTAGGTCTTCCGCCAACTCCACAGTATCAGCAGACCCTAATCCACTAGCTAGAGTTTCACCATCCACCTGGACTAAAGTACGAACTACATACTTACCGTTATGAATAGTAACTAATTCAGAGATTAAGCAACCTGTAGGATAAGAGGCTCGAAAACGTTCTAACATAATTCTTGACTTGGTGAAACCTAAAAAAACATTGAATGTCTTACCTGATCTAAATTAACAAAAATTACTTTGGCCAGAACTCTAATTTGAAGCTATCATAAAATTTAACTAAAAATAGGCCAACCAATAATTGAAGGCCATTAAACAATTGCTCCAACTTGAATGTTGCTAAAAGTAATTCCGATAATATACATACAGATTTTATATGTGAAATAAATTGCCTATGAGTATGTTAATTCCCTCAAGAGCATTGACTTAATCAAAGAATAACAATATAATGATTACCTTGAGTATACCATTTAAATAAATTTTCTTTTAGTTGTGCTTACATTGTAAAGATATACCTTCAAATCTGAGAACTTATGATTGCCCTGAGTATAGTTGATATTACTTACCAAGATTTACATGGAAGTATCGATTTGAGAAATACGGTTGAGTTGGCCATTGGCGTCTGTGGATGAGTAACCGCCAAGGACATCAGGGTCAGGAGGGAGTAAACATCAGATGGTGAAGTTTTGTAGAATAATAGTGTAAAGTAGCATAAACGCAACTAAGCTACTAACTTGAGGAAACCAGAGTGAAAATTTTAATGGCATACTAATTTGCAAAATATTAGAATCGATAAGAAAAAGGATAAAACGCTGCATGAAATTTTCCATCGCTACACTCCTAGCAAATTTCAGTGATGATAAATTAGTCGCTCCCAAAGCAGTGGAGAAAAAACTAGATTGTCACAGCAATCAAAGTATAAGGAAATTACAAATCGCCTTGGATGCTCTCGAAAAAATAGGAGTTCTCGCTAAAGATAAAGGTCGCTATCGACGACTTTTTGAAGAGGTACTCGTAGAAGCAAAACTACGCTGTTCTAGTAAAGGATTTTGCTTCGCAATACAAGATTCAGAAGGAACAGAAGATATTTACATTCGCGAAAGTCATCTGAGCAATGCTTGGAATGGCGATCGCGTCTTCGTCAAAATTATTAAAGAAGGAAGTCGTCGCCGGAGTCCCGAAGGAGAAGTCAAGCTAATATTAGAACGTGCTAACCCTTCTCTCTTAGCAAGAATCAAGCAAATAAATGGGAATAATCGAGAGTCCTACTATAGAGCAGTTCCCCTGGATGATCGCCTACTATTTGAACTCGACTTAGTGCCAGAAGGTCCGGACTTGGCAGATGCCATAGACCATTTGGTCCATGTTGAAGTATTGCGCTACCCCCTAGGAGAAAAACGTCCTATAGGAAAAGTAGTTCAGATTCTAGGTTCAGATGCAGAAGCAGCAGATGACCTAGACATAGTATGTTGCAAGCATGATTTACTCCGGCATTTTCCAGAGGAAGTTCTCAAAGAAGCAGAATCTTTAGTAAATCACTCAACTAAAGCAGATCAAAAAAACAGACTAGATTTGCGCGAACTGCTCACAGTTTCTTTTGGAGAACTAAATAAGAAAGACATTAACCATGCTCTGAGTATAGAAACTACAACCTCTGGTTATTGGCGAGTAGGAGTTCACATTGCTGATGTAGCCTACTTTATTAAAGCAGATTCCCCACTAGATAAAGAAGCTCGTAAGCGAGGTATTAGTATATACCTGCGAAATCAAGTAGTTCCTATACTGCCAGACGGACTATCAAGTGATTACTTTTCCTTATTACCAGAAAAAGATCGACTAGCTATATCTATTTTGATAACTGTCAATAAAAATGGTCAAATAGTTGAGTTTGAGATTGAACCTAGTGTAATCCAGGTAAATGCTCATCTAAGCTACAAGGAAACAAGAAAAATTATTAATGGCAATACAAATGAATTAGTTAATCTCAACTTAGAGCAACTGGAAAATGCTATTAATAAACTTCAAAATGTTAGTAAAGCACTCCGAAATGCCAGATTACGAAGAGGTGCTTTTGACCTAAATTTACCAGATGAAAAAAGCTACTATAACGATGAGAGTCCTTTGGGAGCAATGATAAATCCTGAGATATTTCCAGCTCGTTCCATGGTAGCAGAATTAATAATCTTGGCCAATCAAGGAATAGCTAGTCACTTGCTAGCACTAGGAGTACCTGCAATTTATCGAGTCCAAAATTCCCCAGATCCAGGAGATATCCAAGAATTTATTAAATTAGCTAGTAATCTCGGAGCTGACTTATATATAGAAGATGAAGAAGATCTACAACCTGCTGACTATCAAGCATTTGTTCAGGAATTTACTGCACCAAAATCAGAGAGAGTACTGACATACTTGCTCGAAGATACTTTGAAACCTGCAATTTACAGCACCACAGCTCAACCTCATTTTGGATTAGCCTTACAACATGGTTATGTTCATTGTACATCACCAATTTCTAGATATTCCGATTTATTGATTTCACGAGTATTACATACTGTATTTAATGAAGGTCGCGATCGCCGTTCTAGTCGTTCAAAAGAAGGTGTAGAGTTAGGACATTCTTCTTGTCATGGCAAAATTTCCTGGAATGTTCTAGCTCCAGAAATACAGCAAGAATTGGAGGCACAACTAACCTCAGTAGTTGTCCATTTAACAGAACGAGAAAATATAGCACAAGATGGCCAAGAAGACTTAGAAGGATTAATCAAAACTGGATTGATGAAAGAACGTACAGGTCAAACTTTTCAAGGTTTGATTACTGGGGTTCAGTCTTACGGTTTCTTTGTAGAAATTGAAATTTCTTCTGAGTCTACAGAAACTTTTAGAGTAGAGGGTTTAGTTCATGTATCTTCTCTCAAAGATGATTGGTATGAATATCGTTCCCGACAACAAACACTTGTCGGACGCAAAAATCGTAACCAGTATCGACTAGGGGATATAGTAGAAGTACAGGTCAAGAGTGTTGATTATTACCGCCAACAAATAGACTTAGTTGCAGTTAGTGGTGGGAGTACTGCTTTTGACGATGAAGAGTTATCCTCCAATCCTTATCGGTTCTAATTATATAAATTTCTGATAAGTACCAGATAGTATCTTTGACAACTTGGAGGAAAAAACTTCAATAATTCTAAACGCTCCGGAGTTAGATTAGATATGCTCTTATAGTCATTCTGATTACGAACTGGGACTCGGCTTAATCATCTAATATTTGTTAGTAACTGCAGATTTTCTTGGGTATATAAAGCACTATCTGCTACCATTAAACTGTCAAAATTTAACTGATTTTTGAAACCTTTCATGGCTTGCACAAATTGTTTTT
>JAKQYE010000287.1 GCA_023356605.1 Trichodesmium sp. MAG_R02
CTCTAGAAATTCAACCAACTGTAAAAAAGGTACAGACACAAGAAAATATTTGAGTAGACTTATGCCGAAAAATTAGAGTAAAAAAAAAGATAACTAATCAACTTTATCTCAATCATTAAAAAACCGAAAAAATCAACAGAATTACTCAGACAAAAACAACATCTAAAATCAGAGAAAATATTAGTAGTTTATGTAGCAGCAGATGAACAACATATAGACCCAGAGCATCCCCAATATATAGACATTTTACTTACTTTTACCCCTCATCTATTACAAGATTTAAAAGACGCTGCTCAACCTAGCTCAGTTATACTTAGACATATTTGACATCCTCCCGACCCTGCTCTTACGAGACAGGGCGAGATTCCCTAGCATCGCTATTAGGGACTTTCTGCTTCATAGCACTTGCCCTCCGAGATTTACTCTCTTCAGGTCTTACAGTCGCTCCACAGACTGACACTGCTTGCCCAGCAGCCAAAATGTTTATACTTGCGTTTATGTCCCTGTCATGGTGGCTACCACATTCAGGACAGTCCCATTCTCTAATATTTAAAGGTAATTTTTCAACTACATGGCCACAATTAGAGCAACGTTTAGAACTAGGAAAATATCTGTCAATTTTTATTAATATACGACCATACCATTCAGCTTTGTATTCTAATTGTCTCAATAATTCTACCCAATTAGCATCACTGATTACTCTAGCTAATTTATGGTTCTTGACCATGTTTTTTACCGCTAAATCTTCAACTACAATAGTTTGGTTTTCTCTAATAAGTCGAGTTGTTAGCTTATGAGTGTAGTCTAGTCTAGAGTCTTTAATCAAAGCATATATCTTTGCTACTTTAAGTTTAGCTTTCTGATAGTTATTAGACTTTTTATCTCTTTTTCTACTTAGAGACTTTTGAGCTAGCTTTAATTTTTTGTGTAACTTCTGAAGATTCCTTGGGTTAGCCACTTTTTCTCCATCACTGGTAGTCAGCAAGCTAGTAATGCCCAACTCAATACCTAATTGTTTCTTAGTCGAATTGAGTCTTAAATCTCTAGTGTCATTAATTCTCAAAGATACAGACCATCTACCACATGGATCAAGTTTGACAGTAATCATACTGGGCATACAACCTGGTGGTAGTTGCCTACTCCATCTAATAGGTAATGGTTCTGCACATTTAGCTAGATATACTTGGCCATCTTTCCATTTAAATGCCGACCTCGTAAACTCCGCACTCCCACCATTGCGCTTTTTCTTGAAATTAGGATATTTAGTCCGTCCGCCAAAAAAGTTGGTGAAAGCAGTTTGTAAATGTCTTAAACCTTGCTGGAGTGGTACACTACTTACTTCACCCAGAAAATCTAAATCTTCCTGTTTTTTCCAGTTGGTTAGCATAGCTGAGGTTTGTTTGTAGCCCACTCGTTTTTGGTGTTCATACCAAGCTTGAGTTCTGGCAACTAAGGCTTTGTTGTAGACTAAACGTACGCAACCCAAAGTTCTCCTCAGGAGACTTTCTTGCTGAGGAGTTGGGTAAAGCCTAAATTTGTATGCTTTTTCAACCATCTGCTGCCTACTTTTTAATATTTACATTCTAACAGATTATTTGTAAAACCACAAGATTGATTGGCATCCATCCCGACACTCCCCTACAGGATAGGGCGGGTCTTCTGCCAATATTTAGATCCCACATTCCACACTTCAAGTATACTACAAGGGTATTTTTAAGGAAGAAGGTGGATTACAGCGTCTATTATTGCTAATAACTATTAATAGTTTCTGTAATATTTATTTTTACTTATAAAATCCATAGTTATTATCAGGCAAGGCTTGCAATAGCATGTCTGACATACTACATTTTGATCTGCGGAATGTAAGATTAAGGGTTTCATTCTCCTCAAAAAGCCTTGGATAGTTGAGCCCACCTAGGAAGGGTAGAATTAGTATAGACCCTTATGTCTTAATGGCTAAGTATTGGCCTTCAAACTCCGAGACCATGATTTACATCGCGACGATTCCTCTCAGAGTTCCGCATTTAGTATAATTAGCTACGCCCCTACCCTTTTAAAAAACCCTCTAAAGCCTTTTATAATAAAAATCATGAAATTTGTAATCAAAAATACATATTACATCCACTATTAATATTAATTATCAATAATAGAGGTTGAAATATACATTCTTCCCAAAAGGACATCTTGTAACATACTTGAAGTGCGGAATGTAGGCTAAACAGTAAAAAAGCTTGAGAAATTCAAACAAATAAAGACCAAGCTTAGTAGAAAAAAAGTAATACCGTGTTATCTTTAATGGAGATATGAAAAGGCACTAGCTTTTGCTATATATAGTGTATTTTTGGTGATTATTTCATATCTTGCTACTGCAATGAGTCCCTTTATCTAAGTCCTACAGAGAATAAAGCCTTTCCGATCAATCTTGGCCTACTTAGGGCTTGCTGAAAAATTTGAATAGTGATGCAAAGAAATAGAAATCGAGGCACTAACTATTGCAATAGTTGCAGTCATTAACTCTTGTGTATTTTTACTATTTTAGGTTAGTCTAAATACCAAAGAGTGAACATTAATTTAGTATTTTTTAGTACTTTTTTCTAGGTACAGCACCATTTAAACTTAACGATATATTAGGGTTCTATATTTATTCAGTAAACCCTGATTAAATATGAAATAGGAAAAATAGATGAAGCTATAGAAAATTGACAAGTCACAATTAAAGTCAACAACTCATTGGTGAAACCTCAATTAACAACAGGAGTTATCCTCCATAAGAAAGGAGAAATTATCAAATGTTTAGCAATAACTGAAGCCGCACTTAAAATAAGATCAAAATTGGGGATCCTTGTAGTGGCAGGAAAAGGAACCTTGAAGCCTTGAACTATTAGCAGATGAAGCAAAATTATTAGAAAATCCTCAGAACAAAGCCTTGCTATGTTTAGATATCTAACTGACAAAAATAAAGTCAGCAATAAACTATTAATAATTATTTACTAAACAATATATTATAGTTTTGACTTGAGCTGATAGCTGAATACTTAGAACTATAGATTGAAAAATACTCCAATACACCCCCTACACCCCTACACCTCTACTCTCCTGCTTCTCTACCCACTAACTTTCTTACTGGCCCATATCTCCTATATTAAGTCCTCTGAGACCCTCCTTTGATTTTTTCATAGATCATAAATAAATGGGTTCTATAGAACAAAAAGCAGAAATTTGCCTATACTTAAATAGAATTAGCAGAATATGCCCTGCGGTTCACTTAATATAGTAATCCATTTAGGAAGTGAAAATTATTCAATCCTATTTGTGGATCAAATCCTATTTCTGGATCATTTCCGGAGAAAAACTCACTCAGGGATCACTTTTGAGTTTTGACTTTCATAGCAGTTTTCACAAAGGCAGGCTACAAAACTTCTGTCTTCTGCCTCGTGCATTCTAAATTTAAACCATAGTTTCTGTATTTCGTGTTGATGAAAACTGCTATAAATTTTGACTTGCGCGTAACGCTATATCTCTAGCTCCTCTAATCCCACCTAAACCTATGAGTAAAACATTAAATAAAGTCTAGGAATCTAGCATTTTTTCCTCATTATGTCAAATATCAGTCTTTTTCAACGAAAATACCAAGAACTCAAAAACTGTCTTATTAAAATACAAGCCTTAGAAGCTGCCGCCTCCGTGCTAAATTGGGACCAAACCACATATATGCCGACTGGAGGAACTTATGCTAGAGGCCGACAAATAGCCACCCTCAAAGAATTTGCCCATGAAGAACTTACCGACCAAAGCATAGGTCAGCTCCTCGAAGACCTCCGTCCCTACGAACAAAGTCTTCCCTACGGCTCTACCGAAGCTAGCCTGATCCGCGTTACTCGCAGAGACTATGAGCGTGCTACCCGAGTTCCTCCCAAATTCATGGCCAAATTCTGCCAACATCAAGCTGTCTCCTATGAAGCATGGGTAAAAGCAAAATCCCTCAAAGATTTTTCCATAGTACGACCTTACTTAGAAAAAACATTAGAGCTAAGTCGGGAGTTAGCCAGCTTTTTCCCCTACAAACATATTGCCGATCCCCTCATCGATCTGGTAGACGAAGGCATGACAGTTTCCATACTTCGGCCTCTATTTAGCAAACTGCGGCAAAAATTACGACCCATTGTCGAAGCTATTACCTCCGTTCCATCCATAGACGACTCTTGTCTCCACCAATACTATCCAAAAGAACAACAACTACAGTTTGGGTGTAATGTTATCGAACGTATTGGCTTTGACTTTCAACGGGGAAGAATTGATGTAACACCTCACCCTTTTACCTCTAGCTTTTCTATTGGGGATGTTCGTATTACTACCCGTGTCTATGAAGATAACTTGACTGAATCTCTATTTAGTACGATCCATGAAGGAGGCCATGCTCTCTATGAACAAGGTATCGGTCTGGAATTAGAAGGTACGCTTCTTGCTGGAGGAACTTCCAGCGGTATCCACGAAAGCCAATCTAGATTGTGGGAAAACATTGTAGGTCGTAGTCGTGGATTTTGGGAATGTTTTTATCCTCAACTACAAGGAATTTTTCTTAAACAACTTAGTTCTGTCCCTGTTTCTCAATTTTATCAAGCTATTAATAAGGTGGTAAAGTCACCCATCCGTACTGACGCTGATGAAGTCACATACAATCTTCACATTATGATTAGATTTGATTTAGAGTTAGCTATGTTGGAGGGTAAGTTAGCTGTTAAAGACCTTCCTGAAGCTTGGAATGAACGTTATAAAAGAGATTTAGGTATTGTTCCTGCCAACGACAGTCAAGGAGTAATGCAAGATGTACATTGGTATGGTGAAATGATTGGTGGAATGTTTCAAGGCTATACCTTAGGTAATTTAATAGCTGCTCAAATTTATCAGGGAGCAGTTAAACATAATCCAGAAATTACTGTTGCTATTGAACAGGGTAATTTTACTCTTTTACACAAATGGTTGAAACAAAATATTCATGAACATGGTCGCAAATACACTGCTAATGAATTAATTAATCGGGTAACAGGTAAACCTTTAAGTATTGATCCATTTATTGATTACATTCAAGATAAATATAGCAATATGTATGATCTGAAAGGTCCGATTCCTGCTTGAATAAAAATCTTGGGTCAAAACAGGTAATGAAGGCTTCAATTAATATTTTTACTGTTTTAAGTGGCTGTGCCAAATTAGTTCAACACTAGCAACAGTTCACAATTATCGTTTAATCGTGAAATCTACTGTTCAATAAGTAAATAAGTTGATTAACATATCAAACTTTTGTAAAAATGATATGGACAATCATATTTTTCTAAAAATGATCCGGATAATCAGATTAAATCAAGTAATTTAAAATAGTTAATATTAGGCCTATGAGCAAGGCCAAAGTAAACTCCCTCTTACCTCTCCAATGAGGTTCAAGCAGAAGTCAGAAAGAATTCATCACTGAGTTTGATAATTATTTATAAATTTCTGTGCCTCTTACTTGGATTGCTGTAACACTTTTTTGAAACAAGAATGCTACAAAAAGATGCATCTCCATCACAGATGATAAAAAAGAGTGGATAATATTTATTTTTGACAGCCATATACTTGATTGTACCCCTTTTTCAAAATTTACTCCTACTTTAGGTATTATTTCTTTCTGCTTTCCTTTTTTTTTATTTATAAGTAGCTGAATATTTAAACAAGTAGTTTCATTTATTTGAGTAAGATGATAACATTAATTACATAGCTATACTGAGCTTTTAGCCTTTACAAATTGTATCTAAAGTCTGAATTGCGAAGATCAGGAAAGTTATTTCAAGGTAGTAGGTAATAGGCAAAACGTAATGATTGGTTTCACCATTAATACCTACTACCAATAGGTGGGAATATCTAGCTCTAACATATATAGAGAGTGAATAAATCAGTCAATTTTTATCGTTAAGGATCTACTATTGCCTGTTCCATATTCCGAATACAGTTAATGAAGAGTAATGGCTATTTCCCAAAAATAAAGAAGTAATCGTCACCAGAAAATTATTATGATGCGTGTCCCTACTATTACTACTCTATTAAGTTTAGTCGCCCTGTTTAGCTTGACCTCCAACAGGGCAATTGCTTCTAATAAAACAGAATCTTTGACAATAGACGAAGAAGAAAATTTAATTCCCCAATTAAACTCCGATAATTCTATCTTTGGTCAACCAAATAGAATCAAAAGTGACTGGCAACAAAAACAGAAAAATAAAAATTTTTTGTTGCCTTTGACTCCGGAAAATTCTAAGTTTTCCAGTAAATCTGCTCAACCTGAACTATTCTCTGAACCTTTTTATTCGGGGGTTCCCCAAAAACCAAAAAATCAAAAGAACATATCACAGGGTTCGCGAGGTGCAGAAGTCTGGGCAATACAAAGACGTTTGCAAGCTAGAGGTTTTGACCCTGGTGCCGTAGATAGTATATTTGGTGTCCGTACCGCAAAAGCAGTGAAAGCTTTTCAAAAGTCTGTGGGTTTAACTGTCACAGGTGCAGTTGACGACACTACCTGGACATCTCTAGCTAAACCATCATTCTCCTCTCGTAAACTCATTCAAAGAGCAAAACCACCAACCCCAAAGCAAAACCAAGTAGTCGAAGTAGAAAAGACATTAGCTAAAGGAAACAGGGGATCTAAAGTCAAAACCTTACAAATTCGCCTGAGAATAATGGGGTTTAATCCAGGTCCAATTGATGGAATATTTGGAATGAAAACTATAGGAGCAGTGAAGGAATTTCAAAAATCTAAAGGAATTCAAGCTGATGGGATAGTTAATAAAAAAACCTGGGAAGCTTTCACTCAGAAGTAAGAGCGAAAATAAAGCTTGGATAGATACAGTGGAGAAACACGAATAAGGTGCTAGGCAACCGTCGTGCTGGAATAGAAGCATCAAAAAATGCGGTTAAATATTACCAGAAACTAAGAAAAAAGCATCTCTATATAGCAAATGTTCGAGAGGATTTTCTGCAAAAAACCACTACATTATTAGCTAAAACTTATCAACATATTCTCGTAGAGGACTTAAACGTATTTA
>JAKQYE010000288.1 GCA_023356605.1 Trichodesmium sp. MAG_R02
TGGCTCGTTTTAACTCTCTGGGGTCAGGATTCGACTTAATAAAAACATCTAATTCTTCCATGCTACTCTAGATTTACTTCTATATTATTTTCTCACATCTCATTCCTGATTGCTATATTTTAAACTTTTTAATAACTAATAATCCGATCTCTATAAATAAATTTGTTAGTCCCAATTTATAGATATCATCCATGAGTAGACCTATTTTATCATCGTTTAAGTATTCACTATTTATACCTGTTCTGTTTAATTTTTCTATAGCTTTATCTTCAAAAAATTGACTAAATAAATATAATGGACGCGAGATAATGGACGCGAGACCATCCCTAACCTATTCAAAATTAAAGCTTTTATTACTTGTCCAGTAGCAATTTTTTCTCGATTATCTACTCCTAATTTTTGATTAATTAGTTCCACTATCCCTATCTCATCAATTAACCCTGCAACTATTCCTAGGTGGTCAAGATTTTCAACTGTTATTTCTTCTATTAAAGACATTTTTTTGATACTCAATAAGGATGCAATTATCAGTTTTATGATCTCACTTGAAGTGACTAAAAACCATAAGTAATTATACGTAAATTAAATAGATATTGTCTTGTAACCTCTTATAATACAATTATGGTGTGCGGAATGTGGGTTAAAAAAACAGAAAGAGTAGAAACAATACCGTTTATTATGTCACTGTGTTTATTAGTGTATAATCTAGGGCAAAGAAAGCTGAGAAAAACTTTAAAAAGAAGCAATAGTACAGTGAGAAACCAGTTAGGAAAGCTAACAAATACTCCGACATTAAGATGGATATTTCAATCCCACATTCCGCAGTTCAAGTATACTACAAGGTTTTTTTTTACGAAGAAGGTGGATTACAGCCTCTGTTATTACTAATAACTATCAATAGTTTCTGTAATATGTATAGTTACCTTAATATGTATAGTTACCTTAAATAAGGATGAGACACTATTTGGGACAATAATTACGAATAATTTTATCAAGAAATGTACTGATAGGTGAATACATTCTAGCTCTTTTTAATGCACTAAAATCATGTTCTATGTCATTTAAATCAGGAGAGTATTTTGGCAAAAATAGTAATTGGTGACCCCCTGCTTCTACTAATTCTCTAATAACGTTTTTTCTATGAATTGGTAAATTATCCATAATTAGTACACTGGGATTTTTTAATGATGGTAATAAATCAGGACTTACGCAACAGCACTAGCTGTAGTGGCAATAAATGTAAAATGATGAACTTTCACACCAGATATAGCGGTCCTGCGTAAGTCCTGTAAATGTTGAGCTCACCATTGTTCAAATCCCACGGCATTTAGGCTGACTTTAAATATAATTGGCCCTATTAAATCTTTTTCCTTTTTTCTTCTCCCGGCTACTAAATTTTCTCTTTTACCTCGTTTTCCCTCTTGCTCACCATAAACTTTTTTCCCTTTTTTTGACCAGGCATAAATACAGTCTTGATTATCTTCAAATCCTGATTTATCAATAAATACAAGGCTTTTACTTCCAAATTTTTTGATAAAATTTCGAGGTTTGCTGATAGTATTTTATCCTTTATTCTCTATTTCTTTCTCTATAACGAAGTTGTTTCTTTTTTCTAGTAATTTTTATTCTTTTTAAAGCATAAAATATAGCTGTAAGATTAACTCCAAATTTTTTAGCTCTGTCTGACAATGCTCGACTCTGGATTTTGTTTTACATCTTTTTCTAATTCTTTCCAATCTAATTTTCTTTGACGACTTTTTACCTTAGTTGCTGACAATTTTGGGCGAGATAACAATCTATAGTTATTTTAAATAAGTGTGAGACACTTTTCACCTAAAATGCTTTCATAGCTAGAAACACTTGTCTCAATCTAAAGTGAAATGACTATATATATCGAAGCTCTTCCTATCCCAAATGTATGATCTGCTTTGGTAATCGTACCGACATTTTCTACAAAATTTATTACTTTTTGTATTAAGTCTAAACTGTAAGGCATAGTTCAAAATAGTTTCTAGTTGACTTAATTTTATTATACTCAATTTTTGTTTCAATCTTAATTAAAACGACTATATTTTTACTTACAAACTTCATAGTTATTATCAGACAAGGCTTTCAATAGCATGTCTGACATACTACATTTTGACGTGCGGAATGATAGTGCATTATTGACAATAAATTCAGATATTAACACTACAAGTATTGTCTTTACGTAAGTCCTTCATAAAATATGACTAATGTCTACTCTCAATATTCACATAAAAATCAGCTTAAATTGGGGAGAAGGGGTGGGTTCGCGAAGCGAACCCACCCCTTCTCTAAGAATAATTATCATTATCATTGACAAAAAATCCGTATTTTCCACAGAGGTTTAATCTCGGAAACTCTTATCCCACAATAGTTTCGAGCTGATTGTCACCCCGTAAGGTACTTAAGTCTAGCTTTCATAATTTGACCTTTGATATAGCAACCTGCGCTGGCATGTTTACATAATACAAAATACTACTAATGCAATACATGTGAAAGTATTGGTAATAATAGCAGAAATTTGTACTGCACTTAAAGACAATAGTAATATGTAAATATGTGAGCGCCCATAACTATATGATCAATATATAGCAATCCTATGAGTGTTCGTGGCAAAAATCCTACTGCTTTTTAGCGAAAAGGGAAAAGGGAACAGAGAATAGGTAAGAGTTTTAAAAGTTTTATTTACTTTTTGATTTGTCGCAACCTATTTAGAACTACCATAATAACATATTTATTGAAAAAAATCAACTAAAAAGTAGCCCTAGGGCGCCAGGCTTTAAACCCAATTTTTTGGTAACCAATAATAAAGGCCAACAATTAACGGTTGATTAGGCTTAAACCAGAGCAGGAAAATATTTTAACGAATGCTTAATTAATAGTCTCGATCAGGAATGGATTAATTCTATTTCTGGACATCCTTAATTATTAAATGAAGGACTGACTAAGATATTTACGATAACGAAGATATATAGCAATCCTATGAGTATTCGTGGCAAAAATTCTACTGCTTTTTAGGGAAAAGGGAAAAGGAAACAGAGAATAGGCAAGAGTTTTAAAAGTTTTATTTACTTTTTGATTTGTCACAACCTATTTAGAACTGCTACAGCAACTGTTAACATTTAATATTCTCAAATATTATTAATATGATTCTTGCTTTGCAGGCAAATGCCTTCACTGTTAAAGGTAATGCTATACTATGCTCTGATTAGTTGATTTAACTAATTTGAGTAGGTCAATGTTGCACATTCCACAAATAAATTCAATTGGAAAATGTTTTCTAACAGCTTCATCTTTATACTTTTTCTGATATTCCTGATCCTGCTATTTTTTGGCTCTGGTCTCTAGATTATAAAAAATCAGATGTTCCTTGGGTCTATAATGGCCATAATCATGATGGTTTCCTTGTCTTCTGAACTATTTACTCTCAAATAAATATAAATTTTGAAAATATTAAGACATCTGACTCTATAATATCAGACAGGAGACTGTTAGAGGATGTCCAGATGCTATTCCCAGATAAAGTTTCTCAGAATTCAGAAACTGAACCAATTCCTAAAATTTATAAAATTTTAGGAATTGACAGAATACCTAAAAATGTTTTGGAATTGCCCCAAGAACTGCAAATAGTCAGTATAATCCGCCAGGGATTTTCAATAATTTCTGTAATGAAAGTAGCAGAATATTGTGGCATTTCTGAATCGCAAATGGCAGGTTTATTAGCAACTTCTGAAAGAACTATATCTCGGCGCAAGAAAGATCAAAAATCTCTCGATCTTTCAGAGTCAGATAGACTTTATCGCATTGCTAAAATTTTTGCACACACATTAGATGTTTTTGAAAATGTCGAAACAGCAAGAGATTGGTTAAAAAAATCAAATCGTGCCTTAGCTGGAAAAACTCCTTTAGAACTATTAGATACAGATGCAGGCACACAACAAGTAGATCAACTTCTAAATAAAATAGAGTATGGAGTATATAGTTAATGATTCAGGACTTACGCAAAGACACTAATTGTAGTGGCAATATCTTGAAAAATACAAATTTATACGCCATATATAAAAATACAAATTTATACGCCATATATAGCGGTACTGCGTAAGTCCTGTGATTAATGATTAATGATTAATAATTAATTCTTAATAGCTAATAACTATAGCAATCCTATTTGATTTGTGTATAAAAAACCTTGTTGCTTTTAGGGAACAAGCAACAGGCAATAGGCAACAGGCCTGAGTTTCAAGTCTTTTATCTACTTTTTGATTTGTCACGACCTATTTAGGATTGCTATATTGGCGATTTCAGTTATCAGTTATAAGAATCCGCCCATAGGTTATAACAACTTAAACACTAAAAATAAACTCCAAAACTATTGCCCATGTCCCTAATTCCTATTACCTATTCCCAAAAAGCTGTAAGATTTTGGACACAAATAAAATAGGATTGCTATGTTAGTGCTTCTAGCTGAACCCAGAGGCTAGAAGCCTAGTTCTTGGGTCGTAAATAAAGAAACATAAATAGTCTATTTAGACAGGATAAATGTATCTTGTCAATAAACCATGGGTAATTATTAATAAACATGGGTTCCTGACGCTTGTTGACAACAGACCCTCTAGATGTGGTGTTTATTTAATTGAAAAAAAACAGCATATAGTAATCCTATGAGTGTTTGTGGCAAAAATCCTACTGCTTTTTAGGGAACAAGGAAAAGGGAACAGAGAACAGGTAAGACTTTTAAAAGTTTTATTTACTTTTTGATTTGTCGCAACCTATTTAAGACTGCTACAATAATTGCAGTAGATACCAGATTAATGTGGTAGCTTTTTTTTTATTATTCCCTATCCTCCGACTCCTCTTCTGTGATCCCTATCAATATATATACTTCATCAAATAGGAAACTGCTACATGAGTTTAATAGTATGGCGAATTTCTCATAAAAAATATACTAATACTGCTTTGATAGGTGAAGCTTATAATCGTAGCAGAGGTCGTTGGAATTCTAAAGGAACAGCCTTAATGTATACTTCAGCAACATTATCTCTAGCAGCATTAGAAACTTTAGTGTACATGGAAATAGAAAATCTTAGTAATATATTTGTATCTATTAGTATAAAAATTCCTGATAGTTTTCCTATTAAACAAGTAGATGAATCTCTATTACCTCGTAACTGGCGTAATACCCCTCCGCCTAAAATATTAACCTCTATTGGAGACAAATGGTTAACTTCTAAAACTACAGCTGTATTAAAGGTTCCTTCTGCTATTCTTCCCCAAGAATATAATTATTTGATTAATCCTCTACATCCAGATTTTGAAAAAATTTCAATTGCTCCACCTCAGCCTTTTATCTTATATCATGTCTCTTTGAATACCCACTGTGGGAAAATTTTAAGGAACAGGGAATAATGGAGCAACTATGTTATTTTAATATGCTTTAATCTGACTAGGAATAAAATGCTTTCCATCTATTTATGGAACCAGCTTATAACCTGCTTTTATACGAACAGGGACTTGGCTTAAACATTTAATATCTGTTAATATGATGTAGGCTAACAGCTAATCAGGTATTCTTACTATATAGTCTGCAGAATGTAGGATAAAAATACTATATAGCAATCCTATGAGTGTTTGTGGTAAAAATCCTACTGCTTTTTAGGAAACAAGGAAAAGGCAACAGAGAATAGGTAAGAGTTTTAAAACCGACATTCCGCAGATCTTCATATATCTTTATGTATATTTACATTTTCAAAGAGACTTATAGGGAAAATCTTCACTCTAGAACTCAATATTAATAAACTTTATCAATAACTAATTTTTTATGAAAAATAAGTTACAATTCTTTATAATAGTGAAAATCAATACCCATAGCTATAACTTACATTCCGCACGTCAAAATGTAGTATATCAGACATGCTATTAAAAGCCTTACCTGATAATAACTCGGAAGTTTGTAAGTAAAAATACATATTACAGAAACTATTGATAGTTATTAGCAATAACAGAGGCTGTAATCCATCTTCTTCGTTAAAAATACCCTTGTAGTATACTTGAAGTGCGAAATGTGGGCTATAAGGCTTTCAGGGAGAGGATTGCTGAAAACGGTCAAAAAAGACCAATATTAATTACAAAGGGATATTCACGTGACCATCGGCCAGATTTAAAACAATGTGTATTGGATTTGATATTTTTGTAGTGATAGTGGAATACCATTGTTTATGAGAACTGGTGATGGTAATGAATCAGATAAAGCAGTATGACGTCAAACTTTAAATGATGTAAAAAAACAAATAAAATTAGGTAGTATTATGGTCTGTGATAGTGCCTTATATAGCCGATAAAATATCCAATTAATCTAAAATTTAAAATGGATAACTCGAGTTCCAATGACTTGAAAAAAGACCAAGGAAATAATTGGCTCTTACCTAGAAAAAGTAAAAGTTTCCCCGGAAACAGACCCGAAAATTCAAGAAATAACTAGGGTATTTCAAAAAAAAGGATATAAATGGTTAGAGCAAAAAGTTACTTATGCTGGAATTAAACAAAGATGGTTAATTGTTGAAAGTGCAGAGCGCAAACAAAGTGACATCCAGAAATTAAACTTAAAAATTGAACAAGAAAAAATCCAGCATTAAAGTTAATAAAAAAATTAGAAACAACTGGATTTGATACAGTTACTCAAGCTTAAAATTACTTAAAATCAATCAACAAAAAACTGAAATTATGGGAAGAGCAAATCTTTAGAAATTAAGTCAAAAAAAATTAATAAACAGTCTGTCTTCTATCATTATAAAATAGAAACTAAACCAAGAGTATCAGAAATAGAAAGAAGGGTAGTCCTGCATAGTAATGGTAAAATATAAATTAAAATTTAATTTTATAGCTATGCACTGTCCTAAATGCCAATCTACTAAAATCATCAAATATGGACATACTCACTACGGTAAGCC
>JAKQYE010000289.1 GCA_023356605.1 Trichodesmium sp. MAG_R02
CCAGATTTTCCATAGTAGTCAGTTCAAATATCTCTTCTGCTAATAAATCTAATTTTTCTAAAGATAGCTGTTGTATTCGAGCCTGAATTTCCGGTGAAACTTCCCCCAATGTTCGCCGAGCTAGACGCAATATGTGTTTAATTGCTTGCTGAATTTTCCCTTGTTCTTCTCCTTCCTGTCGTCCTTTTTGTTCTCCTTCTTTTAGCCCTTCCTGTCGTCCTTTTTGTTCTCCTTCTTTTAGCCCTTCTTGTTTAGCTAAAATCACCTCTCCTTGTCTATCACCAATAAATATTTCTTGTTTGCGTAACTCCTCTAGTTCTTGATTATTTAAATCAGCTCGGTTAGCGATATTTAATGCTGCTTCTATTTCTGATACTTCTCCCAATGAAGAGGGTATTACCTCCAAACTAGGAGCAGATTTAAGAAAATATATCCATTTATCGCTGAGTGTTTCTAAAGCAGATAATTCTTTATTAAATTTCGGTAGTTCCAAAAATATTAAAGTTAATTCATCTCGGTAATTAAAGAGCTCTGTGTCTTCTTTAAATCTAAATTTATTAATCATTTTGCCACTCTCTTGAAATAGCAAAAAATCCGTAATTATCAACGTTATAAATGGTTGTAATCTTGGTTGTTCCGTTCTTAGACTTAATTGACTTCCATAGGTTTTTGCCAAATTATAAATTACTCGTTTTTCAAAACCTTCTATATTTAAGACTTGCATCTCAATAATAACTGTTGAACCATTATCTAATAAAGCTCTCACATCCAGATAAGTATCCTTAATAGTGCTAGTATAGCCAGCATTATAGGGGTCAATAATTTCTAGAGATTGGATAATATTTTGATTGTCATAAACTATAGCATTGAGAAAACTAATCAGGATTTTTTGACTGCGGTTAGAACCGAAGATTCTTTTAAAAGCAAAGTCAGTTTTCGGACTAATAAATCTCATAAAATTTTCTCCTTTAAATATTTATCAAATTAACAAACTGCAAAATCAGTTATCTTGCGTTTTTCAGGAGTATAAAATCCCAAAACAATTTTGTCCTTGGGAACCCCTTCTGCTAACAATTCTCTTGCGATACCATCTTCAGTTCCGTCGCGATGAATCCAAATTTTATCATCTCTAATTTCCAAATGAAGTATGCAACCATGAACCATTTTATGACCTTCCACTCCCAAAATCATTAATAAATAATGCTTTTGTTCTCGGTCGAAAACCGTTCATCTCTCTACTTCGCTATAGGAATAGCGCAACTTAGCATAGTCGCCGATTATTTTCTCGATTATTTGTTGATATTTACTAATGAGATACATTCAATAATTACCTCCTCTGATTTGTATAAAACCACTAAATTTTGATTACCATTTTAAAGGATTATTAGAATATAATATCATATGGGAATAATTAGTAATAAAAAAACTTACCGCAAAGAAACCCGGTTTCTACAGTAAATCATTGTTTTAACACATAAATATCTACCAGAAACCAGGTTTGCGGAGTTTGCCCGGGTAAGTCCTGTTAGTAATAAAAAAACTTAACTCCTCTTCCATCCTGACTCCTTTAGGGGCGTTTCATGTGCCCCAGTAAAACTGCCATTCGCCCCTACTTTTCCCGAATTTATTTATACCTATAATTGATTAGCGATCGCTAACTTCCCCCATAATATCAATCAAACTAATATACTCATCTGCTTGCCTTTGCAAAAGGTGGTTAGTATGCCCTGGGGAAGCAAGAACTATCACCTTAATACCCAACCCTTGTAATTGTTCAACAAGTGGTAAATAATCACCATCCCCACTACATAAAACCACATTTTTGAAATTCACCCCATGCTCCCTAATATCCAAAGCCAAATCCACATCCACATTAGCCTTAACTGTATTCCCATAGACCGTAACAGGCTTTGTCTTCACCACATATCCATTTTTTTCTAAGTAATTAAACCACAATTTCTGCCGATAACTATTATCATACTTCCCCACATAAATTCGAGCTTCCAGAGAACCAAAATGAACATTAACATAGCGTTTTAATCTTTCATAATCAACCTTCATATTCAAACTTTTAGCAGCACCATTCAAATTTGCAGAATCAATTGCCAATAGCGTACGACGTTGAATCGGCACAACCTTTGAAGGCACCGACTTAAACCTTTCCTGAATAGAATTAATCCTATCTTCCAACAAACAAATTTGATTACTTTGCTTACTACTTTTAGATAAAATTAAATTCTGGCGAGTGTCCTGAGTCTGAACTTTATGTTGTAGTTTATCAACAGTCTTTTGTCCCCTTTGAAATTGACGCTCTAAATTATTAAGTTGTTGACTTTGTTGCTGTAAAAATTGTAAATTATTATTATCATTATTAAATTTAACCTCAGCAATTTTTCCCAATAAATTACGTTTTTCTTGTAACAACAAAGGAAGTAAAAATAAAGGAGAAATCGAACGTTGTAAAAGAGAACAAAATATAAATAGAGCAATGCAGACATGGCGTTGGCTCACTTCCGAAAAATTAACCTTCATACTTTTAAAAATATTAATAACTTCACATGATAATTAAACTATCGGTGGAAATAAAAAAATGTTGCACTTGCTAAATATAAAAGCTATACAACCGTTCTGATCTAAAAGTAATCCAACCTCTATCAATGGAACTCGCGGAAGTGTTGCATTACAGAAG
The DNA here is from genome assembly GCA_023356605.1 of Trichodesmium sp. MAG_R02. Classification (GTDB taxonomy): domain Bacteria; phylum Cyanobacteriota; class Cyanobacteriia; order Cyanobacteriales; family Microcoleaceae; genus Trichodesmium. The sequence continues at coordinate 2,690 of JAKQYE010000289.1, forward strand.
TTTTCATGTAGGTCCACCACAGTAGGGACGCCCTTATGCAACGTCCCTACAAGGTTTTGGTTATGGGGATGTAGTTTATCAATTTGAAAAGCTCTGTAAGCCAAGCGCCTTACCCTAAAATAACATCTCCTTTACAACAGTTTTCATATCCATAGACCACAGTAGAGACGTTCCATCGAACATCCCTACAAAGTTTTGATTATAGGGATGTGAGCGATCGCCTAATCCCCATTAGTTCTGTGGCAAAACCTGCGCCAATTTCTCCATTAATGCCTCCGCTAAATCTCCTAATTCTCGCAATTCTTCTGACTCCTCATCAGTGAAGTCATTAACTCTCTCCTTGCTTCTGCTCGCAGCCGCCAAAGAGCCCTCTTGGAGATAATTCTTAAGTATCGAAGTTCCCTTCGCCCTTTGGGAATAGGGCGGTTCCCTGCGGATTGTTTTTTCTAACTGAAGGACCAACTCCATTCGAGGTTGTATATTAAAACGCTCCTGAACCTTTGCAAACACAGGGTCCTCATAAACCTGAGACATATACTCCATTCGCTCCAAGACAGTCAAGAAATCCTCCAAAGGCTCCAACTCCTTTAAATCTAAATCTTCAAAATCATCATCTCGATGTCTAAAAGACAAAAATCCCAACAATTCTGCTTCCTGTAAATCATTATCAAACCTAACAAAAATATAACCGAGCCGATCCTCTCTAACTTCCGGTGGCAAAGTTATTTCTTCTTGGTCTGGTAATACAGGGCGACATTCCACAGAACTATCTATGTGGGGAATAAATAAATCTGCTATATCATAACAAAGACGCTCTATAGGGTTCCAGGCGCTACTATCTTCTAGATCAGTTTCTATCTGTACAATTTTTAGGAAATTATGCACCACACATACAGCTAAAGTGTTTAAATAAACCTTAGCTCCTTTAGCTTGACCTTTTTGTTCAGCCGCAAATTCTTCAGCGTATCGGCGAGCATCTTCAGTAATAGGTATTTTTAGCCCAAAAGTTTCTGTTTGCATAGTTATTTCTCCTGAATTAATTCTCGTAAATTTTGTTGTAGTTCTGGGGATAGTTCCTGAAAAATTTTCTTACAAGTCCGGTTCCAAAAAGCCCGTAAACTGCTGTGATTAACTCGGAACTCCAATGCAACTTGCTTCAGAGTTTTCGGAGGTTTCTCAACAATATGACGTTGATAAATAGCCTGAAAAGTACATTCGGGACAGCTACGTATATGATATTTACTATCATCCACTATTTCCAATAACATATTAATGTTTTGTTTTTGCTCTTCCCGAATAGCCTCCTCCATAGGTCCAGGGTCCTCACTCTCTAATAAATCGAAAATGGTCAAATCATTATCAAAATCATTGCTGCTATTAGGAGCATCCAGAGATTTTGGTTTACTTCTGAGTATTTGGTTAAATCTCTGTTTTGGGGTTAAGGGTTCATTTGCTTTATTGTCAGTTCTAGGCTTGGCAAATAAGTCTTTTACCTTGTATCTCAAGCGCAGTTTTTCGTTAATCCAAGTCACCAAACTTCCTTTTAAAGATTGGCCTACAGGTTCAAACTCAGCGGGAAGCTTTTTGTAAAGCTCTGCCCAAGTCTCCTGCAATATATCTTGGTAGTCATGATAATAGTTCTTAAATTTTTCTAGTGGTTTTTCTAGTCCTCTTAATTTTTCAATTTTCTTAAATAAAGGAATAAATGCTAGTTGGCGCTTTCTATCATTAGTTTGCCGACAAAAGTTAGCGATCGCCTCATATAGTTCTAAATCTTCAGCACTCCCATTACAAACATTCCTAATTTTAGCTAGATACTCATCTTGTGAATCAGAATTTTTTGTCATAACTTGTTCTAGTCGTTCAATATCCAAATAGGATTTTACTAGATCAGTATGAGACAAAAGGGTCTTTTTAGCTCTGGCCATATTGACTTTTCGCCCCTTCCTACTTTATTTAGTTTTCAGAGGAAACCTGAAGTCCCTATCCTTCTGTCAGACTTTTTTCCTCCCTGTTGCAGGTATTGTGATTATTTTTGATTATCTAAATTGTTTTATTAATAATTAAAAGTTATGAAAATATTTTTTGGGGCTAAGTAGGACTTGCTGATTTAGTTTCGTCCCTCAACGGAACCTACATTTAAGAAATTAAACACTGCCTGCCTTTAATCTCTCAAGCCTGGACAAATATGAGATGTCAGGTGTTAGGTTTTAAAATCAACAAATTGATAACATCTTACTAGCAAATCCATTAATTTAGGCCCGTTAAATCTCCATAAATTTTTACTTCAGAGACCTAAGCATTTTTCAATAGCAAGATTTAGGTATTAATCTAATTTGTCTGGATCGATACCTAATTCCTGCAAACGTGCCGCCAATTTTTCTGCTTGCTGTTTAACCTGTTCTAGACGTTGTTCTGCTAGCAATCTTGCTTGGCGTTCTCGCTGTCTGCAAGCTTCAGCTTGTTGCAGTGCTTTCTCCTCTCGCTGTCTACAAGCTTCAGCTTGTTGTAGTGCTTTCTCCTCTCGCTGTCTGAAAGCTTCAGCCTGTTGCAGTGCTCTCTCATCTTGCTGTCTGCGAGCTTCAGCTTCCTGTCTCCAAACTTCAGCTTTCTGTCTCATAGCAACAGCTTCTCGCAGTTCTTGTTGTTCTTGCTGTCTGCGAGCTTCAAATTGCTGTATGCGAGCTTCAGCTCGTTGCCGTGCTTGCCACTCTCGTTTTTGAGCTTCTTCAATAGTAAGATATCGATTTCCTTTTTGATTATACCAATACAGCCATTCCCTAGTAATTCCTTGAAAAGTTCCTACTCCTGTACCTATACCCAGACCTATTTCTGGCATCCACAATGGGTTATCTTCTTGCAACTCATATTTTTTTTCTCTATTGAGACGATAAAGAGTTAATTTTGGTTTTCGTACCCGCGCGGGCGCGTAAATTACATAATACAATATTCCACATTGGGCATACTTTCTTTTCTTCTCCTTATATTCTTCTCCTGGAGTTTTCCATACTACTTCTATTGCTAAGAAAGGAACCACTCTATTTTCTTGCCAGTTGACAAAGCTCAAGGGCAGATTTTGTTTTTTGATACGCTCTACTCCCACAGATAAAAAACCATGAGGAGCAATAGCTTTTTCCTCGGGAGAATAATAGCACCCTATATTAATACCAAAAAACCAATCATTACGGTTAGCCCAAATATGGGCCAGAATAGATTTTAATAAGTGAGCAATTAAAACTTGTATTTCGCTATGCACTGCTTTACCATCTTTATAGGGTAATTCCTCCATAATAGAAAGAGGCTTTTGGGTTGGGTTGTTCAATCTAAACATGATATGAGCCCTGACTAATTCAATTATCTTATAATTTAACACGGTGGCGATCGCAAACCAGGAAAATTTATCGAAAAAAGTCTTAACTGGAGTGACCCAAATATAGCCCGAGGAACCAGTCAACTGAAATAATATTGTGGAGTAAATCTGGAAGTTAATAAATTCTGATTCCTAACTAAATCAGGACTTAGACAAATAAACCCAGTTAAGACAGTAAATCATTGTTTTTAACATATAAATATTTACGAGAAACCAGGTTTGCTGAGTTTGCCTGGGTAAGTCCTGAAAATCTTAACTGGAGTGACCCAGATATAGCCCGAGGAGCCAATCAACTGAAATACTGTTGTGGAGTAAATCTGGAAGTTAATAAATGCTGATTCCTAACTAGATTTCAACCATGCAAATGCCCCGCAAACATAATTTACGAATATCCGGGCCTAAATGGGTAGTGCTATAGCTGTCGAAAAATACTTAAGTATTGTTATCAAGTAATATTTACATCTTAATCCAATTTGTCTGGTTCGATACCTAATTCCCGCAAACGGGTCGCCAATTTTTCCGCTTGCAGTTTAATTTGGTCTCGCTCTTGTTCTGCAAGTAATCGTGCTTTTTGCTCTTGCAGTTTTTGAGCTTCAGCTTGTTCCCGAGCTTGCTGCTCTTCCTGTCTTCGAGCTTCAGCTTGCTGTCTTTGAGCTTCAGCTTGTTGCCGAGCTTGCTGCTCTTGTTGTTGAGATTCTTCTGGAGTAGGATATCGCTTTCCTTGTTGGTCATACCAATAGAGCCATTCCCTGGTGATTCCTTGAAAATCTCCTACTCCTGTACCTATACCCAGACCTATTTCTGGCATCCATAATGGGTTATCTTCTTGCCACTCATATTTTCTTTCTCTATTGAGACGGTAAAGAGTTAATTTTTGTTTTCGTACTCGCAGGGGAGCGTAAATTATAT
>JAKQYE010000029.1:0-12036 GCA_023356605.1 Trichodesmium sp. MAG_R02
CTATATATTGAATTGTTAATACTATAATTAGTTTTTCTCGGATAAATATTACTTTTAATATATCTTAAAATAAGAGTGCAAATTGTTAAATTAATTTACTAAAAATATTTAATTATTAGACAATAATAACATGATTATATTAGTTTCAAAAAAATATAAATTTTAATTATGTTGTAACTCGTCAATATTTACTTAAATTTCACAGGAATTATAGAATAACGCTCCTTGGCAAACCCAGATCGAAAATATTAGATAATACAATCAATCGTTATTTAATAACGGTGAAATATTAAAGGAGAAATTATTACAGATACAACAAGATATCTAATTTTTGATGACACAGTAATTAATAAAAAGTATGGGTCAAAAATTGATACTGTAGCTCCTGTATTGGAGGCACTTGCAGGACGACAGTAGAGTGGCAAGGAGCATAAAGTTATTCATGGGATAAGAATAGTTAATTGTATATATTTTAATCGAAGACTGAACAATGATGGATTATAGATTATAGGATTTACGACCCATATACTGATAAAAAAACGAAAATATATAATATTTCAGAAATGATACTTAATGCCATAAACAATAATTATAATCAGTTTAATTTAGATTGATACGAGTATTTATTTACATAACTAAGTTTCAGCACAAAAAGTTTTCCATTCTTATTTGAAATGACTATAAATACTATTTAAAATTTTACTAATGGATATAGCAATCCCATTTTATTTGTGTCAAAAATCTTACCGCTTTTTGGGAATAGGGAATAGGCAATGCTCAATGGGCAAGAGTTTCAGAGTTTATTTCTAGTTTTTGAATTGTCGCAACCTATTTGGGATTGCTATAGTTAGTATGTAACACAAAGATTAATTAAATTAGTAGATAATGTAGGAAAAATTTATTATTTCCCTTTAAAAGTAATCTCTTATTTGAGAATAAAAGTGGTGCGAAAAAAATACAAAAAAGTTCAATAATTAAATTGGAATGAGGCTGAAAAAACTTGAAAAAAATCAAAATAAAAGGGTTTCCAGGAGAAAAAAAGTGAAAATATATTGGTAATGGTGTTCCTGCCAATAGAACTGAATACATTGTCAAAATACGACCTGAATCAATCATCACCCTTATGATGTAGAGTTTGAATCTCTTGCCTACAGTAAAACCATTGCCAATTCCCTATTCCTTACCCTCACTCATAAAACTTTTTTAGTAAGTCTTAGGTAAGAGCAATGTTTTTAAAGATTTATTTGCAAATAGGGAAAAATCTCTTGTCCCTAAAAAAAACCCTACTCCCCAGTCTCAAGAAAATGTTAGAATTAAAATAACTAACCTAACTTATGAAATCTAAATTATGCTTCAATATATTGTGGCTTTGATAGCAACTGGAATTGTTGGTTATGGAGTTAATTTCTCTGTAAGAGTTATTAGCCAAGGGGATGAGGCTTTAGTAGAACGCTTAGGTAAGTATAGGCGTACCTTAAAACCAGGACTTCAGTTTGTTTTACCCCTAGTAGACAAAATAGCTTATGTTGATACAATCCGTGAACGGGTTTTGGATATTCCTCCTCAATCAGTTATTACGAATGATAATTTGACTTTGGAAGTAGATGCAGTAGTGTACTGGCAGATCATGGAAATAGAGAGAGCGTATTATGCAATTGAAAATGTAGAAAGTGCTATTCAAGAGATTGTTTTAACTTCTATGCGTTCTCAAATTGGTCGCTTGCCATTACAACAAATTTTGTCTACAAAAGATGAAATTGATAAAGCTTTGCTGAAAAAATTAGATGAAGCAACTTCTAGTTGGGGAGTCAAAGTGATTCGTGTTGAAATTCAGAATATTACTTTTAGCGAAAAATTGCGAACAGCGATGGAGTCGGAAAAGGTAGCTCTAAGTCAGAAGCAAACTTTCCTTGCTAAAGCTCAAGCAGAAGCAGAGTCTATAAAGCTTCTTTCGGAAACTTTAAACTTATCCCCAGACCGTCCGGAATTTATACAGTTTCTGATTGCTCGAAGATATATAGAAACTAATCAAAAATTAAGTGAAAGTTCTAATTCTAAGGTAGTATTTATGCACCCGAAAACTATGTCAGAAGGAGTGGGTGAATTAGTCGGAGAATATGCTGAGAATTCTGAAATAGATCTGAATAAAGGTGTTTGATATCAACTCAAAAGTAGGGTGCGCAGCCCCAAGGGCAACGCACCATTATCTTAACTAAGGATTAGGACAAGTTCCTAATTTCCAGTCAACATAGAGATCGCGCGGGTCTGTATCCCGCAACCAAGTAACGAACCTTTTATAATCAGCTATATTATAAGTAGCTATACAGCCAACAGTACCAGGAGCGCCATAATTTCGATTCCAGTCAATATGAATTTCAATTGCGCTTCTTTCAGTTGTGCCAGGTTCTACATAATCTAAGGGCACTGTTACTGGGCCAATACCACTTTGGAAAATTCGACCATAATAATAATCTTTACCATCAGCCCAAAGAATATCATGGATGTACCACTTTCCCTCTGGTAATGGTTCTCCAGTCATGGCTCGACTCCAAACAGCGGTACGGAAAAATTGTCTCCCAGGGGCACCGGAACAAACTTCTAATCTGTCTTGTAGTTTTCCACTTTTAAAATAGTCTAAGTTAAGTATATAACATCCATATCTATCCTTACGATTTGTCTTAGTCAATAGCAAGTAGTTTCTATTTGTCTTGGGTGGTGGTGCAGGAGGAACAGGAGGAGTATCTCCCCATAATTTCTTCCAGGTTATAGACTCTACTGTTGCATTATCTGTTGTGATACCAAAATAATCTTTTTTAAACTCAATAACTGCGAGTTCAGTTTTTTTGCCAAAAAAACTATCTGGCTCTCCTAGATAATAACCTAAATCCTTCAATCTGTTTTGTAAAATTTTTACATCATCACCTTCACTACCTCGCACTAATACACGGTTTAGTTTTGGAGGTTCACCTGCACTATATATATCAGAGATGTTAGAAACTGAAATTCTCTCACCAGGAGGAATTGGTTTATTAGCAGGAGCAGTGACGTAATATCTAGCATTTTTATACTGAGGAAAAACACTAGCTAATAACTCTTTATTAAACTTTTCTAGAGCTAAGATTTCTACTACCTCACTACCATTCCAAGCTACAACTACAGTTTTCTTATTTTCACCTCGATACCCTTCTAGCCAAGTTACTTTATCTTGTCGTGAAATTTCATCTTCTAAAGGTTTTTTTTCTCCTCCACTTTTGAGAAATAACCTCTTTTCATCAGCACGACGAGATACTAAACCAGGTAGTGGTTGCTTGACACCATTAACCACCCCATTGACCCAGCGGGAAAATTCATTAGCTGCTCCTTGATAATCTCCTTGATTTAATTTTCTTAGTAAAGTACTGTTAAACTAAGCAAACTCATTTCCAGAATTACTCCTTTATAGAACCTGCTTGTCTTCAGAACCGGACGTGAGACTTTCACCTCATCACGGCTCCTCTCCTAGACGTCCCTTTTTATGGGTACATCCTTAAAATTCCACCTTAGACTTAATGAGTTTTAATAGTTAACCACTTTTAAATCCATGGCAGTTTTAACGTCGTGGCCATCTCGGTGCAACAATTGTTTATTTTTGTATGGGTTGTCACCGCCTTCAGACCAGGGAACGATGTAGTCAACTTCGATGTATACCCTTGGTCTAAATTATCATCCACAAGATGTGCATTTATTCTTTCACTGTTTTAGCAGTGTTATTACTTCCTTCCTTACCCCTAGATGTTTACCAATTCTGCTACTCCAATATGTCCAGTCACCATCGTAGGGTAATTTATCACCTTTTCCATATCTAGCTTTACCAGGGCTTGTAATGCGCTATCGTACATCCAAGCGAAGCCTAAGTGTCCTTTTTCATCTTTACCTGGTTTTGGTCTCCAGACTTTATGGGTGGAGCTAGTTTTGTAGTAAGGTTATCCAAGTAGATTAACCAAGTTAAATCTCTGCATCGGAGACAGGTTTTTCATACCATCCACACCAGCAGTTTTGTTTCCCTGGCCTACCTGTGTCACGCACCTAAAAGCTAGCAACCTACTATAATAACTTTTGGTTAGAAGTTTTTGATATTTACGCATCTTGCTGATTTCACCACAACTGGATGCTCTGTAAATTAATTTTTGCAACTTAAATACATTCTTCAGAGCCCGTTTCCAATTTATATCTTTCCATTTGAAATTTGGGTTGATACCAACCAGGGGCCCTATATCCGCTGTATCCCATGCCACACTATAAAATGGTTTAGGATGACCATTATGTCTTTTTAGTGTTTTAGCCTTATTCATTGCTAATCATTACCTAACATTACGTCTAACAGTGGGTACGTCTGCATTACTGCCTTTTACCCAATCCTACTCTCCTTAGAACCTGCAACCTTTGGGCAGATTGACCTTGAATGGCTTCCTGAGTTCTCGACCTGTATTCTCAGGTATTCTAAAGAGGTTTCCTCGTTCCCTTATGTCTTTATTACGGCTGATTTAGTGGGGTAAAATCTCCCGGAGGGTTCTATATGGTTGTTAACATAAGTCAAAGTACACCTATGTTCATGGACCCTCTGACTTTCGTCCTACATTCCACAGCTACCTTTGGAATAGTTTGCATTGACGAGAGTTTTATTACCTTCCTGTTCGTCCACTTGTCAGCCTCTGCTAGGAGTCTCACTCCTGAATGGTAGTTCAAGTTTTGACCCCATTTAGGCCAGCTTCAGAGATTGATGTTCAGTCGCTACCCTGTGGCCTATGCTGTCAACCCAACAATAAGGCGGATGGAATTGCACCACCAAGAACATAAGAGTTATTCACAAGTCAAGGTTTTTCTCATCTATTGACTTGGAACGGCCATTTATATCTATTACCTAGTTTAGTGGCCAACGAGTCGCACACCTTGAAATGCGCCAGTTCCTACATTGTTAAACTCAGCAAACCCATTTCCGATCGCTCTTTATAGTGTCTGCTGGTCTTCAAAACCGTGCGTGAGACTTTCACCTCACACGGCTCCTCTCTTAAACGTCCCAATTCAAGGGTACATCCCTACCTTAGTGCTAACATATCACCAACCCACAGATAATCACATGGTAATTCCTGTAGCCTTGGTTTTGGATATATTTTCTTGTCTAAAACAGTTTTAGTATGGTGGCAATGTCGGTGCAACAACTATTTATCCTTATATTGTGTTGTCACCGCCTTTAGACCTAGGTCTTACATGGTCTACTTCAATTAGGTCAATTGGTCTAAAGATTAATCCACAGGATGCGCATTTATTCTATTGTAACTTCTTTCCTTACACCAGGATGTTTACCAATTCCGCTACTCCAAGATGTCCAATTACCATCATTTGGACTTGCCTTGAGATAACCTATGTTTAATAATTCAACCTGGTTGAATCTCTGCATTGGAGGAAGGCTTTTAATTCCGTCCAGACCAGTAGTTTTCTTCCCCGGGTCCACCTGTGTCACAAGCCTAACAGCTAGCAACCTAGGGTAATAACTTTTGGTTAGAAGTTTTTGGTATTTACGCATCTTGCGAATTTCGCCATAGTTGGATGCTCTGTAAATTAACTTTTGCAACTTAAATACATTCTTCAGAGCCCTTCTCCAGTCAATATATCTACCTCTAAGATTAGGATTAATACTAACTTGAGACGGTTTATCGTCTGTATCCTATGCCACCCCTAAAAAGAGATTAGGATTACCATTATGTCTTTTTAGTGTTTTAGCTTTATTCATTGCTAGTTGTTACCTCACATTACGTCTAACAGTGGGTACGTCTGCATAGATATGCTTTTTACCCAATCCTACTCTCCCTAAGACCTACCACCCTATGGGTAGATTAACCTTGAATGGCTTCCTAAGTTATCGATCTATATTCTTAGGTATCTTGGGGAGGTTTCCTCGTTCCCTTATGCCTTTATTGCGACTGATTTAGTGGAGTAAAATCTCCCGGAGGGTGCGATATGGTTGTTGATATAGACTCTTATACATCTATACCCATTAACCCCCTGACTTTCGTCCTACATTCCATAGCTACCTTCGGAATGGCCATCTTTTACGAGAGCTTTATTACTTTCCTATTCGTCCACTTGTCAGTCTCTGCTAGCGGTATTGTCATTGGCAACTATTATCTTCCCGCATTTAAGCCAGCTTCGGAGATTGATGTTCAGTCTCTACTCCGTGGCCTATGCTTTCTACCCAACAACGAGGCGGTGGAATTTCACCACTAAGGACATAAGAGTTTTCACAGCTGGAAGTTACTCACTTCATGTGATGATCTGGAAGGCTAGCTATACCTGCTTTGAGGCAGTTTTTACTAGCCAACGAGTCGCACATAAGAAAAAGATACTAGAGCATCAAATTGGTTTTGATTAACAGGAACTTTAATTAGTTGAGAAATTTCTTGTGCAATTTTGCTACATTCAGAACCCAGGTATCCTTCTGCATCTCTTTCTGAAATTCTGTCTCCCATACGAACTTTTTGTCCATTGGGATAACTAATAGTTCCATACCCAATAGTTGGTATTCCTACTGGATCTAGATAAGCATTCAGAAAAAGTCCTTCCCATTGTTAAACTAAGCAAACCCATTTCCAGTTATCCTTTATAGGGTCTACTCGTCTTCAGAACCGGACGTGAGACTTTCACCTCATCACGGCTCCTCTCCTAAACGTCCCAACTCATGGGTACATCCTTTGAAATCAACCTCAGACCTAATAAGTCCTCAGTAGTTAACTACTTTTAAGTCTTCAGTAGTTTTCGAGTCGTGGCAATATGGGTAGGAATTTTGTTATAGGTATGTTCACCGCCTTCAGACCTAGGAATCATGGGGTCAACTTCGATTAAATCTGTTGGCCTGAAGTTTAATCCACAAGATGCGCATTTGTTCTTTGATCATTTTAATAATGTTGTTACTTCTTTCCTTGCCCTAGGATATTTACAAATTCTGTTACTCCAATAAGTCCAATCACTATTATATGGGGATTTATTACCTTTAACTTTGATGTGTCTTATAATAGGCACATCTGAGTCTCGGTTTAGTATGTATTCGCCGTTGTTAAGAACCAAAGTGTCATTCTCAATTTGGGGAAAATACTTTTTCTTTACCCAGGTGTGGCTTTTATTTGGATGTCTTCTACTTGCCCAACGCCATATCTTTTTCCAAAGAAACATATCTAGTTTCTGGAATATCTCTTTACTTGCTTGGGTTGAGTAGTAGTTAGCCCATCCCCTGATTGCTGGATTAAGTTTTGCTATTAAAGCTTCAACTGGAGCAGATCTGTGAGAGTCGCATATATCCACTAATTTACTATAGTGAGTTTTGATACTCTGAGGGGATGGCTTAATCAGTATTTTGAATCCTTCTTTGCTTGTCTTAACCTGACCTTGCCTCACTGTAAACCCTAAAAAATTGAACCCTGGTTTATTTCCCTTATATTCTTCTAGGGTATGGGCGATTTTAGTTTTTTCTGGTTTGAGTTCTAATCCTATCTGGCTTGACCATTCCTGTATTAAGGTTTTTGCTTGTACCACTACTTTGATGTCTTCATGTAAAATGACAAATTTATCAGCATAGCTTACTAGAGTTAGACTTTGACATTTGATTTGCCAGCTCATTTGACGACCCATTTGATTTTTCATGTTTAGGGTTTTGGCAAATTCTATTAGTCTTTGCTCCATACCATGTAAGGCGATGTTTGCTAATAGGGGTGAGATTAGCCCTCCCTGTGGTGTACCCACCCCAACCCACCCCCATCCTCTCCCAGAAGGGTAACAATAAGGGTGGGTGGAGGGCAGCTGTCGGGATGGGTGGAACTGATTTTTATCAAGAACTCCAGACTTTAACCATTGTTTGATTAAATGTCTATAAGGAGATTGACCTATTTTTCTTAGCAATGCATCATGATTAATTTGATCAAAACACTTGGACATATCAGCATCTAGTACATATTTTGGTTGATGACTGATGCTGGTATAAATAGCTTGTATAGCATTCTGTGTTGACTGTCTTGGTCTAAAGCCATAGCTATTAGGTTCAAAACATGCCCCCCATTCTGGTTCCATACCTAACTTCACCAGGGCTTGCAATGCAGATTCGTACATCCTTGGGGTTACCAGCGATCGCTTTTGCTCTTTTTCTGGCTTTGTTATGGAGACTCTACAGATTGGACTTGCTTTGAGGTAATGTAATTTAAGTGGGTTCACCAGGTTTAATCTCTGCATCGGAGGCAAATTTTTGATATCACCCACACCAGCAGTTTTCTTTCCCTGATTTTCCTGTATCACGTACCTAACAGCTAGCAACCTAGGGTAGTAACTTTTGGTCAGAAGTTTTTGATATTTACGCATCTTGCTGATTTCGCCACGGCTGGATGCTCTGTAAATTAATTTTTGCAACTTAAATACATTTTTCAGGATCCGCTTCCAGTCTATATCTTTCCACTTGAAATTTAGATTGATTCTAGCTCTTGACGTTATATCATCATATGTATTCCATGCCACACTTAAAGATGGTTGAGGATTACCTAAATACCTTTTTAGTGTTTTAGCCTTGTTCATTGCTAATAATTACCTTACCTTACATCTAACAGTGGGTACGTCTGCCTGATGGCTTCTTACCCAATCCTACTCTCCCTAAGACCTACGACTATTTTGCGTAGATTCACCTTGAATGGCTTCCTAAGTTCTCGACCTATATTCTTAGGTGTCTTAGAGAGGTTTCCTCGTTCCCTTATGCCTTTATTGCGACTGGTTTAGTGGGGTAAAATCTCCCGGAGGGTTCTGTATGATTGTTAATATCAGCTCAAAAATGCTTGTATTCATTGACCCCCTGGCTTTCGTCCTACACTCCATAGCTACCTTTGGAATGGTCGATCTTAACGAGAGTTTTATTACCTTCCTGTTCGTCCACTTGTCAGTCTCTGCTAGAGGTCGCACTCATTCGGTAGTTAAAGCTTTGACCTCATTTAGACCAGCTTCAGGGATTGATGTTCAGTCTCTACCCTGTGGCCTATACTGTCAACCCAACAACAAGGCGGTAGGAATTGCACCTACAAGGACATAAGAGTTATTCACAAGTCGAGGTTGTCCTCATGTATTGACTTGAAACGGCCATTTATATTCTAGTTAATGGTTTAGTGGCCAACGAGTCACACTCTTGATTAAATCTAGACAATTTTGTGAGATTTGCATTGCATTACAGTTCTTAATTGACAACTAAACAGTCAATATTTTTATTAATTATTAAGTTTGGCTGCTGCTCTATAAAAATCGATACAAAGCCCCCATGAGGTGACATTTTGATGTTTACTTCCTGTTTTTACTGAGGCCGTCGGCGGTTACTCATCCACAGGCATTCACGGTCGAGCCAACCGCATTTGTTGAGTGCGTCTGACATTCTTTGGATATAGTAATCTATATCATAACGTCTTTGTGCTGATGGAGTTTTTATAGCATTTATTTTTCCATCTTGTTCCCATCTAACCAAAGTACCAACATTAACTCCTAGTATTTCAGCAGCTTCTCTTGGTTTGATAAATTGTTGGGGACAACTTGCGTATTGTACCGCTTTATGGCGTAAATTTTCAACTAAGTCAAAACTCTCATAATTAATGGAAACATTAATTAGCTATATTTCTGCTTCATGAAACCTATACAAACCTAGACAGGCTTGCCGTTCAATTCCTGCTTCAACCAAGGGAGACGGCTCCTTCTTGTCCACAGGCGTTCACAGATAAGCTATCGGCATTTTTTGTCCAATTTTCGAGATTGATTGACCTATTCAAGTCCCTGTCCAGAACTTGCCCACAATTTTGACAATGATAAACCCTTTCAAATAGGGGCATATCTTGTATATTTCCGCTCAATAACATCAGCTTTTGATAATAACAGGACTTATGCAAAGAAACCCGGTTTATACAGTAAATCATTGTTTTTAACACATAAATACCTACGAGAAACCGAGTTTCTCACTTTGCCTGCGTAAGTCTTGAATAAATCATTATAGTTATTATAATAACTGTATATATAATTATCAGCAGCTATAATTAAAGGTCCGGACGAACTACACACATAACCCAGGGCTTTAATCCCGAAGCTTTCCTGATCGAAGAGCGCGGGACTTACTACTGGGGGAGTTAAATTAATCAGGAGAAGAAAAAATTGCCTACTCTTGGTGTCAACATAGATCATGTGGCCACAACTAGACAAGCACGACAAACTGTAGAACCTGACCCAGTGGCAGCAGCAGTTTTGGCTGAATTAGCTGGTGCTGATGGTATTACTGTCCATCTACGGGAAGACCGTCGCCACATTCAAGAACGAGATGTCCATATTCTCCGACAAACTGTCCAGACTCATTTGAATTTGGAAATGGCCCCTACTGATGAAATGGTGGCGATCGCCCTGGAAATTCAACCAGACTATATTACTCTTGTACCGGAACGTCGGGAAGAAGTAACTACGGAAGGGGGTTTGGATGTAGCGGGAAATCTTCCTCAAATGAAGGAAGTTGTAACCCAGTTACAGGGAGCGGGTATTCCTGTCAGTATGTTTATTGATGCCGAAAGAGTACAGATAGAAGCTTCGGCCCAAATTCAGGCCAAGTTTGTTGAACTCCATACTGGATCTTATGCTGAAGCTAAGGATGAGGCCACACGACACAAAGAACTGACTGTTTTGGCACATGGATGCAAAATAGCGATCAGTCATGGTCTTCGGGTAAATGCTGGACATGGCCTTACTTATGGAAATGTTTATCCAGTTGCTTGTCTAGAAGGTCTCGAAGAACTCAATATTGGTCATACTATTATTTCTAGGGCCATACTAGTGGGTATGGAGCGAGCTGTGCGTGAAATGAAACTTACTATCAATGGCCAATTATAATTCATAATTTCAATTTAGAATTTATTGATGGAAATGCAAACTTATTATTATGTCTTAGCAAGTAAAAAATTTTTACTTGAGGAAGAACCCCTCGAGGAAGTACTCAGGGAGCGTACAAGAGATTATCACGAGAAGGAAAAAGAAATTGATTTTTGGTTAGTTACTCAACCTGCTTTTTTAGAAGCTCCTGAACTAGCTAACATCAAAATTAAATGTCCTCAACCTGCAGCGGCAATTATTTCTACGAATCCTCAATTTATCAATTGGTTGAAGTTACGCTTAGAGTTTGTAGTAATAGGAGAATTTCAAGCACCTTCGGATGATATTCCTCAACCTTTGGCAACTCTTGCACCAGCTTCTACCCAAGATTCTTAATTAGAGAATAGGTCAAATGCTTAGATTCTAAACGATATGAAAAAGGGAGCTTTTTTGCTGGCTGTGCTGGCTTTTCTAGGTTTGTGTACAATCATGGATTATCTGTGGCTCAAAGCCACCTGGGTAATTCGCGATTCGCGCTGGCAGTGACTCAAAACGGTTAGATGCTATCAAGAAAGCCTTTACAAATATGGCCGAAAAAGCAGACAGAATATTTATGGACAAATAAATATTCATCTCGCATCTATCAGAATGCTTTTGGCAAGGTGAAAAAAACATTTTCCCCTTGGAGAGAGCCTAAAATAAAAGCAGAGTTACCTCGTTTTAAAAAGAAAAACATCACTGTAGTTTTACAGTAGATAGTTCTAATGGTAAGGTATTAGTTACGGAGGGAAAAAAAATAAAGATTCCTACGTTGGGAACTTTCAGATTGAAAGAAGCTATCCCAAATAAACTGTGTTTCTCAGACCTTTACTATATCTAGAATTGCACCTGAATGGTATGTAAGTTTTGCTATTTGAGCTGGCAAGATACCTGAAATGAAACACAAGCATCAAAAAGTAGGAATTGATTTAGGAATAAAAACTTTTGCTACTCTTAGTGACGCAAACTGTTGGGAATGACATTCTACTCTTAAATTTAGGAGGTCTTATAGGTTTACCTTTTCTGTTGCCTTGAGTTGATTTAAAAAAGTTTTGATAAACCTGGTAAAATATCGTTTAAAGATTGCTTGATATAGTCATT
>JAKQYE010000029.1:12136-37916 GCA_023356605.1 Trichodesmium sp. MAG_R02
ATTATAGTTATTTTCATTTAGATTGAAACAAGTATTTCTTGCTATAACTAAGTTTTAGCAGAAAAAGTTTTCCATCTCTTTTTGAAATGACTATATTGTGTACAAAAGTGAAAGATTTCGAGCTTCTTGTAGTTCTCTTATCTTTGATTTATCTTAATTAAAAATCACATCTTTTACCCAATGTACTTGATTTTATATTAACCAATGCCTTCTAATTTTTGCTGCAATTTTTTTTAATGGTAATACTTTACTACTAATATAATACGAAGTTTCTTCTGACTTTTTATTTACTCTTATTCCTGTTCTCTCTACCTTTATAAAGCTTTATGTTTATATAGTTATTTTGATTTAGGTTGAGACAAATATTTCTTACTATAACTAAGTTTAAGCATAAAAAGTGTTCCAGTATTATTTGAAATAACTATAACTACAATTTCCGGTTAAAATACTTAAGACTACTATGCTTAACTTAATACTGCCCAAATTTCATGTCTTTTACCCTAATTTTGGCGGAAGTCCTTGACTTTTTTCAACCTCTCAAGTATTGCAGCAATCATAATGTATTTAAAATGAAAGTTAAGCGCTCTTTTTTGATTTTATCAAAAGAAAGAGCGCTTTTATTTTTTGGCGATCGCTCGATCTGGAAAAAGCCCTGCTCAAGCCAGGGCTTTTTCATTCTCCAAAATTAGTAGTCAATTTTTGAAGAAAAGTTATGTTTTTTCCTCCCTAATATTGCTCGATTCTAATTTAATTGATTCTGATTTTTCCGAAAAATAACTTTCTCTATTTTTGAGCTTAAAAATTTAATATCATGCTTTTTAAACAAAATATCATCCTTTTATTCTCATTTTTCATTCATTTTTTTTTTGCTGAAAACATATTTTTATTGCCTATTTAAGTAGAGAAAGCTATAATTTTATCCCAATTATTTCCTAACCAATATATTTCTTGTTTTATTGAGTTAAAACCAAAACTTCCTGCTTGTAGTTCTCTTATCTTTGATTTATCTTAATTAAAAATCACATCTTTTACCCAATGTACTTGATTTTATATTAACCAATGTCTTCTAATTTTTGGTGCAATTTTTTTTAATGGTAATACTTTACTGCTAATATAATAAAAAGTTTCTTCAGACTTTTTATTTCCTCTTATTCCTGTTCTCTCTACCTTGATAAAGCTTTGAATATGAGGATAGTTTTTATATTTAATCTTTCCGACTTTAAATACACAAATTTTTCGCACTTATAGTTATTGAAAATAAGATTAGTTTTATCTCCAGACTAAACCCTGATACTGTTAATGACATAATTTTGTCTGTTTTGTTCATAATTAGTCAAGGTATTTTTTCAACTTTTCCCATCAACTGCAATCCAATACTCTTGATGCTCTGAATAATTAGCGGATATTATTTCATCAAAAATTAATTGTATCTCTGATTCAAAAACTCCCATCATAACTCTCCTAATCGTACTATATGAAGGTAATTTTTTTGAAGGTATATTAATATCTTTATTAGTTGCTCCTGATTGTTATTACTAAACACTTCTATTTGTTTATAACTACAATTTTCGGTTAAAATACTTAGGACTACTATGCTTAATACTACCCAAATTTAATCTCTTTTACCCTGAGTTTGGCGGCAGTCCTTGACTTTTTTCAACCTCTCAAGTATAGTAACGATAATAATGTATTTAAAATAAGAGTTAAGCGGTCTTTTTTGATTTTATCAAAAGAAAGAGCGCTTTCATTTTTTTTCTTTTTCGCGATCGCTCGATCTGGAAAAAGCCCTGACCTTCTCAAAAGGGGTTAGGGGAAATATCCAGGACTGTACCTTACTAGCTTGGGAAACGGTATATTGATATAGTTATACTTATCAAGTTATATAGATTATGGTAAAATTCTGCTAACAGGGTGGTTTGTGGTGTCAAGTCAGGCGAGAAAGTAACCGAATTCTTGATAAGTTACAATTCGTCCATTCTCAAGTAATTGAAACTCCTATGAGGGCTGATAACTAAGCCGAAACAAGTGCTTAAAAGGGTCTACAGGTTTTCTTTAGACATTGTGAGATACTCTCTCAGTCGGTCGGTATTTCTGTGCATTGTTAACAATTCTTGCCACTTATAGTATCGGTGAACAATATGTAGTCATAAATATGTTAGTGGCTCATTTGAGATTTAACGGAGAAACCATAAGCTCCCCTCCTGGGAGAGGATGAGGTTGGGCTGGGGCTAGGCTTCCTCTGTATTAAGGTAGCTTTCTCTAGCCAAAACCTGAACGGGCTGAAGAGCTTCGCTTCGGTGGTTATATCCCTGGCTTGAGGCTAAAAGAGATGTCAATCCATATTAACCATTTTTCCCCAATGACAAATACTCAACTGCAACTTAAACCTTGGTTGGGGAGGCTGAAAAGAATGATAGCCTCAACTTTATTATTATTATTGTTGACAACTAAGGATGAATATGCTATGGCAATTGAGGATTGTCAAGCCCCTGCTAATAATGAATACTTCTTGGTAATACTTACAGAGACACCAAAAAATCAAGATGTTCTTCGCGTAACTTTACCACCAGATATTAGGATCGATATATGTCGTTACATTGACCAGACTGTCAGTAGTATTCGAGGCTTTGATGATCAGAATGTGGCCAATGATTGGGCGCGCTACATTCAAGACGTTGTAGGATTACGCGCTTATGTAGTTAAACCGAGGAACAAGACAACATTACCCAATCAATCTTTGCCAGTACCTCCAGACAGAGGCTTTAATCCTCAACCTCTAGGTAATGGTTATGCTGTTTTAGTTGATTATGATAATCAACCAGAGATAGCTTTACAGTTACAAAGAAATTTAGGGCGTAATGTGGGTTTAGCTGCTTATGGACGAAAACATTTTTTGTTAGTAACCTATACAAGTAGACGAGGGGATGCGACAGATAGTATGTTAAATTTAAGCGATCGCGGATTTTTAGCTTTTGTTGTAGACAGTAGTAAGGTGACATTAATCAGTCCTACAATCGAATTACAGGACTTTTGAGGATAGTAAAGCACAGCTTAATACTAATCTCTATTCCCTATTCCTAAACTCGTAAAACTTTGTACCTCCAAAACTTCCAAAAAAATAGGCATAAACAATTAATAACTGAAACTAGCCGCCCAGGAAACGGCCACTCCCAGAAAAAAACCCACTATTACCTGTATAGGAGTATGACCTAAAAACTCTTTGAGACGGTCTTGGTTCAAGTGATGGTCTTCTTGGAAAAATTCATCTAAAATCTGATTGAGAATTCGTGCTTGTAACCCCGCTGCTTGACGAACTCCTGCTGCGTCGTACATTACTATGATTGCAAATACTAAAGCCAGGGCAAACTCTGGAGTTCCCCAGCCTTTTGTTTGGCCTACTCCTACTGCTAATGCCGCCACAAATGCAGAATGGGCACTAGGCATTCCCCCACTTGTGAATAAAGCTTGTAAGTTTATCTGACGATATTGAACTAACTCTACCACTATCTTCAAAAATTGAGCTATGAGACAAGCCATGAGAGCAACCCATAGAACATGGTTGTCCATTATTTCAGCAATATTCTCCATATTACTCTCCTAATTACTGCGGCTGATCATAAAATCTGCTAAGGCTATTAGTGGCATTACTTTTTCTCCAAAAACTTCTAACTCTGCTTTGGCATTTTCAACTAGTTTTTGAGCTTGACACCGAGATTTTTCTAATCCCCAAATTACCGGATAGGTTGCTTTTTGAGCTTTAATATCCTTTCCAGCAGTTTTCCCAAGCTCTTGAGATGTGGCAGTAATATCGAGAATATCATCAACTATTTGAAAAGCCAAACCAATATTTTGAGCATAGCTCTCAAGTTTCTGTAAATTAGTTTGAGATGCACCTGCAAGTATGGCTCCACAAACTACACTGGCTTCTAAAAGAGCGCCTGTTTTATTAGTATGGATAAAATGTAGGGTTTTCTCTGATATCTGTGAAATACCCTCGGAAGCTAAGTCCACTATTTGGCCTCCAACTAACCCTGCAGCTCCGGAGGCTTTTCCCAACTTAGCAAGTA
This sequence comes from Trichodesmium sp. MAG_R02, assembly GCA_023356605.1. Classification (GTDB taxonomy): domain Bacteria; phylum Cyanobacteriota; class Cyanobacteriia; order Cyanobacteriales; family Microcoleaceae; genus Trichodesmium. Next base: position 16,204 of record JAKQYE010000029.1, read on the forward strand.
CTTGTAGGACTAGTTTTGGTAGTACATTTTGAGTTTGGGTAGCTACAAACTCAAAAGCGTAACTTAATAAACCATCACCTGCAAGAATTGCTGTATCTTCACCATAAACTTTATGATTTGTTAATTTGCCTCGACGATAGTCATCGTTATCCATTGCGGGTAAATCATCATGGATCAACGACATGGTATGGATCATCTCTAATGCACAAGCAGTGGGCATTGCCATTTCTATATTTCCACCTGATAATTCACAAGTCGCCAAACAAAGAATTGGACGCAAGCGCTTGCCCCCTGCTAATAGAGAATAGCGCATTGCCTCATAGATTTTTTCTGGGTATACTATACTGAGAGAATTGTCAAGAGCTTTTTCCACGAGAGCTTTTCGCTCTGCTAAATAGGTAGATAGGTCAAAAGTTTTATCAATTTGAAATTGAGGGAGCATGGGATTAATTGGGTGGCCAGTATTCGGCATGAGCACCATAGATTATACACTTTATTGGTTTCAATAATATGGAATTGGGAATAGGCTAAGCTAAGACTCATTTAAAATGGGTATTAGTAAGCTAAAACATCGAATTTAGAATTTAGAAGAGGTAGCCCGCTTATGGGCGAGGCTTTAAACCCAGTTTTTCGGTAAGTTAAATTATTCCACTAAATTGCTCCAACGTTCTACAGTATTTTGTAATAACATTGCTACGGTCATTGGGCCAATTCCACCAGGTACAGGTGTAATATATTCTGCTACCTGTGCCACAGGTTCAAATTGAACGTCTCCCACTAACCGACTATTACCCCCTTCATCTGTAACTCTGTTAATTCCTACATCTATTACTACTGCTCCTGGCTTGACCATCTTAGCAGTAATCATATTCGGTCTTCCTACCGCAGTTATAAGAATATCTGCATTTTTAGTAAGGGCCTCCAAGTTATGAGACCGGGAATGAGCAATAGTGACTGTACTATTGGCCTCAAGTAACATTAATGCCATTGGCTTGCCCACTAAAATACTTCGCCCTAATACAACTGCCTGTTTTCCTTGTAATTCAATGTTATATTCCTGTAGCAAGCGCATCACTCCTGCGGGAGTACAACTGCGTAAACCCTTTTCACCACGGAGCAGTTGTCCAAGATTCATGGGATGGAGTCCATCTACGTCTTTACTAGGGTCAATTTGATAGAGTAATGAAGTAGAGTCTAAATGTTTCGGTAAGGGTAACTGTAGAAGAACACCATCTACTTGTGGGTCTTGATTTAATTTTTGAATAACTTGAGTTAGTTCAGCAAGAGAAGTTTTGGTAGGAAAGTGTTTCCCAAAGGAGGTAATACCTACTTCCTTACAAGCTTTTTCTTTGTTGCGGACATACACTGCACTGGCTGGGTTATCTCCGACCATTAATACTGCTAGGCCAGGAGGACGGCCTATCTGAATTTGTAAAGATTGAACTTTTTGTTTGAGTTCTGCTTTGATTTTTTTCCCTAGTGCTTTACCATCTAATTTGTTTGTCATTGCTATTTTATGTTTGAGTTTTGATATGAAGAGCAAATTTTATTTCACTAAGGTACATGGAGGTCTCCTAACCACAATCTCAGAGGCCTGAACTTTAATATTTGTACCTCACATCTTTAAAATCTGCTGTATTTTATTAACAGCATAATGATAGTGTAACTATGAGTATATAAAAGTATATTTTGTGATTTTTTAAATATAGGACTTGAATACCGCCGGACTAGGGTTTTAGAATAAATCTCTATTTTTAAGAATATACATATACTTATTTAAAATGGGTATTAATAAGCTAGGATTGAGAATTTAGAATTCCGAATTTATAAGGGTTTTTCTCAAGGGAGGCATACAACAATAGGTCGTTTAAATCCATAAAAGCTTATAGGATAAAACCTGGTTTTTGGTTTTCCCTGGGTAAGTCCTGTTACTCAATAAATTGATTATTCTCATCCATTGGTAAATTTCTGTAGTCAGAATTAAAAAATTATTATGTATGTAGATAGGGAAAAAGCTTTGGGAATGAATTGCATACAAATATTCCAGAAATTTTTGTTTGACTTTTTACTGCTAACTTCTTCTTCCTTAAATCCATTTTTGCCTGAATTCAGAATGGTTTTGATTATATTTTTGGCGAGTGGGCTAATTAGTTGTAATCAAATTACAGAAATGGCTATTCAATTAGATCTTAATGTGAGTCGGATTGAGAATATTCAAAGAAGGGGTAAAATTGATAATGAAGTCTATTTAAAAGGTGTTGTAGAAAGCCGTGCCCCATTCTTAGAAACAAATGCTTATGAGTTAGTAGATAATACAGGTAGTATTTGGATATTTACTACAGCAGAATTACCAAAGATAGGAACAAAAATGATAATTAAAGGAAAAATACGTTATCAAGGTATTGTTGTTCCTCAATTAGGGAATAGGGATGTTGGAGATTTTTATATAGAGGAATTAGAACGAAGAGAACAAGAGAGTTATGAACAACAATAATCTTCCTCATGTGGCGATCGCTATTCTTTATCGAGAAGGGAAATTTCTTCTACAGTTACGGGATGATATTCCTGGTATTGTTTATCCTGGTAAATGGACTTGTTTTGGGGGCCATCTAGAACCGGGAGAAATACCACAGGTGGCTATAAGACGAGAATTAGTTGAAGAAATAGGCTACAATCCTGATCTGGTTTGGGAATTTTGTGTTGACTGTGATACTAATGTTGTTCGTCATGTATTTTATGCTCCTTTAACTGTGGAATTGAAAGATTTAGTTTTGGGAGAAGGTTGGGATATGGGATTATTAACTCCAACAGAAATTAAGGCAGGTAAAGCTTATTCTGAGAATGCTGGAATGGAGCGGTCCCTTGGTGAATTTCATCAAAAAATTCTTTTAGATTTTATGAATGAATATGGTTCTGTTACAAAAAAGAAGGAGTAGTTTTTGATTGATAAAAAATGTTACAAAAGTGAGTTAGAGAACAGAAGTAAGAAGCAAGAAAAATTTGTAGTAATCATTTTTCAAAGTGGTACAATCTTTGGCAAGCAGTAGTACAATGTAACGGTTGTTTTAGTTATAGATAGAGTGTGATAGAGCGTTATACCTTGCCCGAAATGGGTGAACTTTGGACTGATAATACCAAGTTGAAAACTTGGCTACAAGTGGAAATAGCTGTCTGTGAAGCTCAGGCAGAACTCGGTTATATACCTGCATTGGCCGTAGCAGAAATTAAGGCCAAGGCTAATTTTGACCTAAGGCGGGTCCTGGAAATTGAGGCAGAAGTCCGCCATGATATGATTGCTTTTTTAACAAATGTTAATGAATATGTTGGGGATGTCGGACGATATATTCACCTGGGTTTAACAAGTTCTGATGTTTTGGATACTGCCCTGGCATTGCAAATGGTGGGGAGTTTGGATGTGTTATGGTCATGTGTGGAAGAATTGGAACAAGCAATTCGCTATCAAGCACAACAACATCGGGAAACTTTTATGGTCGGGCGCTCCCATGGTATTCATGCTGAACCGATGACTTTTGGTTTTAAATTGGCGGGATGGTTGGCAGAGGTTTGTCGTCATCGCCAGAGATTAGTGCAACTACGTCAGAATATTTCTGTGGGTAAGATTTCTGGGGCAGTGGGAACTTATGCAAATATTGATCCACGAGTTGAGGCGATCGCTTGCCAAAAACTAGAACTTGAACCGGATACAGCTTCTACTCAGGTGATTTCTCGCGATCGTCATGCTGAGTATGTACAAACTCTCGCTTTACTAACTGCTTCTATTGAACGTTTTGCGGTGGAAATTCGTAACCTCCAACGCACAGATGTATTGGAGGTTGAAGAATATTTTTCTCAAGGTCAAAAAGGTTCCAGTGCTATGCCTCACAAACGTAACCCTATCCGTTCGGAAAGGTTAACGGGAATGGCAAGAATTGTGCGCGGTCATGCTATTGCTGCTTTGGAAAATGTTGCCCTTTGGCACGAACGAGATATTTCTCATAGTTCAGTAGAAAGGGTTATTTTACCAGATGCCTGTATTTTGACTCATTTTATGCTTAAAGAAACTACTGAGTTAGTCAAGAAATTGTTGATATACCCAGAAAACATGAAGCGAAATATGAATGTTTATGGAGGGGTAATTTTTAGCCAACGAGTACTTTTGGCTTTAGTAGAAAAAGGCATGATGCGAGAAGATGCTTATACAATTGTTCAGTCCTCTGCTCATCAAGCATGGAATCAACCAAATGGTAATTTTCAAGATTTAATCAGTCAAAATGAACAGATTAAAAGTCACTTATCTGAGGCCGAAATTACAGCTTGTTTTGACCCGAAACACCATTTAAAATATTTAGATGATGTCTATCAAAGATTAGGTATTTGAAGTACTATGTTGAACTATATTTCTTAGGCATTTACCAGTGTTTGAATAATTTAGTTAACTAAAATAGTTAGTTTTATACTACAGCGGTTTTCATTTCAGTGGGCCACAGTAGGGACGTTTCTAGGAATTGTTCTATAAGGTTTTGGTTGTGATGATGTGGTTTATCTATCTGAAAAGCGCTGTAAATTGGCGTTGCACAATGACGAATGATTAGGAGAATTGAGGAATTTGTTGATGTTTCAAATAATAGATCAACAAGTGAATTGATCTGTACAACATATCAATGGACTTGGAGTAGCACAAAGTTTTGCGATGTAACCTAGCTAGATAGTGTCTCAGACGGCAGTTTTCTCCTTAAAATTCTAGAATATCATTCTCTATTGTGCAACACCTATTGCTTCTATATGTGGTGTATTTTTGATAATTATTTCCGATGTTTACACTACAATTAGTGTCTCTGCGTAATTCCTGTACATGTTAAAAGTGATATCTATCCGAAAAAAACTAATTGTAGTCTTGACAATTCCCTAGTTGACAGTACGCTATATATGGCGTACCTGCCTAGGTCCTGTTGATATCAAAATTAATATTTACCCGGAAAAGAACTAATTATATTATTGACAATCGAATATGACAGTACGCTATATCTGGCAGACCTGCGTAAGTCCTGTTGATAAATACTTTATCCTATTTTGAAAGCAAATCTTTGTAAGAAGTACTAAACGCTCCATTGCACAAGCAATAATAGTTTCACAAATTTTTTCAAGTTGTTTATTGCCAATATTAATTGCTTTGTGTCACCCGGGAACCCTGTATCCTAATAAGGGAATATCCCAAGGGACATTACCAAGGGACATTACCAGTAGTTGTGAATAACATCCGCACTCACTGGATGCAGTGCCAGTGCCTAAGTCCTGATAATTGGAACTCATGGCTATATCAATACTAGCAGTGATAAAGAGTTTATAAGCATCTAACGTTATAGTTGCAAATAAGTCTAGCGATCGCTGTTTGTATCAAACCAGCTAAACTGATAGCATCTTCGTAATACAACTGAGTGCAGTCTGTAATTTATCTTCAAGAGCAGGCCAGAAAATCCCTAGTCAGCTCAAGCCACTTCTTGTCATAGTTTTCGAGGTTGACCCCTTAAACTCCAGGATTAATAAAAAGGTAAATATGCTTTATCAAGGCATACCACTATAGGTTTTATTTTTAATGCATACTACTATAGGTTTTATTTTTGCTGATGGCAATCTATAAAATTAATATATTTCTAATATTACTTTGGTCTTTTTTGATAGTTTTCAGTGGTTTTAATATGATTATATTTGAGATCAAAGTGAAATGATTTTGAATCTAAGTGAGCATATAAGGTCTCTATTTTTAATTTTTTAATAACTAATAATCCTATCTCTATAAATAAATTTGTTAGTCCTAATTGATAGATATCATCCATTACTCTACCTATTTTATCATCGTTTAAGTATTTACTATTTATACCTGTTCTGTTTAATTTTTCTATAACTTTGTCTTCAAAAAATTGACTAAATAAATATAACGGACGTGATACCATCCCTGATCCATTTAAAATTAAAAGTTTTTATTACTTGTCCAGCAGTAATTTTTTCTCGATTATCTACTCCTGATTTTTGGTTAATTACTTCCACTATTCCTATCTCATCAATTAATCCTGCAACTATTCCTAGTAATTAATAAAAAGTATGGGGATCATATTAACCTTACATGACGACAAGATAGTGGTAATGAAAATAAAGTTATTTAGCTTCCGTAAAGCTACGAAGTTCGTGGGTTTTGGAATAGTTAATTGCATATATTTTAATCGAGGAATGAACAATTATGGATTATAGATTATAGGATTTATGACCCAGATACTGACAAGAAAACAAAAATCGAAAAGTGTTGAATAAATGATACTTAATGCCATAAATAATCAGAAAATACCATTTAACTTACATTCTGCACTTCAAGATGTAGTATAATAGAGATGCTATTGAAAGCCTTGTATGATAATAACTATGAAGTTTGTAAGTAAAAATACATATTACAGAAACTATTAATAGTTATTAGCAATAATAGAGGCTGTAATCCACCTTCTTCGTTAAAAATGCCTTTGTAGTATACTTGAAGTGCGGGATGTGGGATTTAAAACAGTATTAATGGATATTTGGTATGGGACACAAAGATTAATGCCATTAATAGATTATTTAGGGAAAATTTATTATTGTCCTTTAAAAAGTAATCCCGCGCGTTGATGAGACAGGTGGCGATCGAAAAATACAAAAAAGTTCAAGAGTCAAATAGAAATGAAGCTGAAAAACTCTCAGGGAAAATAGTCAAAATCAAGGGCTTTCCAGGAAACAAAAAAGTTAAAATATTTTGGATTATGTGTGGCTCTATGAAAAACAAAAACAAATGTGTTTTGGGAATTAGGGGAAATTCAAATTGGCTTAGGAATTTTAGCGAAAACGAATCAAAGGTTAAAACAAGCAATTAAACATCATGTAGAATAAATATCAGAATGGTAGATGAAGCACCAAAGTTATTAAAGGGAGTGAGAGAATGGCTGTGGCTGTTTTCTCTGTCAAAACTTTTGTTTGTCTCGGGCCTCTGATACCAGAGGAGGTGTCGAACTGAAATCTCAGTTTGGTAACAAGTATGTTGGTCTTCTCAGTAGTGACGATCTGAGTGTTTATAATGACTATCCTGTAGTAAGTAGGTAAGGGTTAAAATTTGTCGCTATGTAAAAAAATTTAAATTTCCACTCATATCTACTATCTAGAAGAGGTTGAAGTTACTTGAAAAAAAAGTACAAAATATACAGAGTTCCGGCAAAGTTAAGTAAAATTTGGAGCGCTAGTCTTGATATTTGTTTCCAACTCTAATCAGGTAGAACACCCTCTTCCAGTTCTCAAGCCATAATTCTGGGTGCAGCCAACCCTAGTAAATTAATTCACCTCACCATATTGGAATTATACAATTAGTACATTCAGGTCGCAGTCTATTCTAAATTATACAATAAGGAAAGTTAAGGTGGGGTGTTTAACTTGAATTATTGATAAATGTTACCGCAATTCCGACAAGTCTTGGAGAATACAGACCACTGGTCGGTTAACACAAAAGACTAGCTGGAAATAACGTTCTGCTTGTCAATTCTGTCCCTGAATTGATATAGTACCTAAATGGTAATAGAAGTTCCCGACGTTGGCCCTAAGGAGTGAGCACAAAATAAAGCTGGATCAAGTTAACTATATTATGCTCGAAAGCTTTCCTAGGCACAAACCACAAATTTCCAGTTTTAATTTAATTGAAGTTCCTAGGTTACAACGCGGGATAATTTAATTCACTAATGGATTGGAGCTAATGCATAAGTGTATTTGCTCCCGTATCAAGCGATACACTACAATCTACCTTTTATCCAAGGGGAGAATCAATAGATAAAGCCTAAAATTCCCATCAGGGACATTAAAAAATACCTAAAGCTGCTCCAGTCCGGGGTCCAACAATACCATCTGCTCTTAAGCCAACATCCCGTTGGAATGCTTTGACTGCGTTCCTGGTCTTATAGCCAAAGTAACCAGTTGCACGAGGATGATGGAAATATCCCATAAGTCCTAGTTGATGTTGCAACTTAGCAACTCTGTGTCCACGGCTACCACGGTGAAGATAATGTCCATGCCTACGGTGGTGACGACGATAAGAAGCATGACGATAGTGTGGACGATGGTATTTCCTACCGCGTAAACCATGACCATGACCATTATAGTGGCCACGGCAAGGAGAGTAGCAAGAAGCAGCAGCAGAATCAGCAGTTGCGCTTAGAGAACCTAAAATTGTAACGGCTGATAGAAGACCCATCATACCTAAGCTGGAAAACCTTTTCCAGTCAACTGATTCGAAGGTAGGTTCAACTGTAGAACTTTCTCCAGCAGTAGCTAGATGAGAATATCCTAGTGTTTCCATAAATTCTCAACTCCTCTGACGAGTGATATTTAACAATTTCCCATGCGGTGTACTGTAAGCTTTTAGCTTCTTAGCCCCGCTGTTGCATCAAACTCAACGAGTTTTAAGGACGGGATGCCGCACCGCCCTATCTTCTATATCCAGGCACTAGATTACTATATTAAGTAGATTCTTAGTGCAGAATGTTCAAAATAATATCAAGAGTCCCAAGCAACTCCCCATTTATTCATGGACTTCTAACCAATCAACTTAGTAGCAACCATAGCCACCGCCACCGTAGCCACCATAGCCACCACCGTAGGCACCATAGCCACCATAATTACCATAGCGATTGTAGCGACCATAATTACCATAGGAACGATTGTAGGAACTACTAACAACCTTTTTATAGTAGTGACCAGAATTACGACCATAGCTACCATAGCCACCAGAATTACCATAGTTACCATAGCTACCGTGGCCACCATAGCCGTAAGCAAAAGCAGAATCAGCAGTTACGCCCATTGCTCCAACTATAGCAGCAGCAGATAGTAGACCCATTGCACCAGCATTAGATAGCTTTTTGAAGTCTACACAAGCGGTAAACTCTTGGTTGTCGGAGTTTTCTGTATTGTAGGCTAAATGGGAAAATGCTAATGTTTCCATAAATTCCTCTTTTTAGTTAAATTAAATGAACTACTGCAAAACTGGATTTGACCTATACTAATAGTTACATCCTAATTCAAAGACGCCCCTTAAGCAAGACCTTAAGTAATGGTATAAGAATTGTACTTACGGCTTAGTATGTTTACATCATAGTCCACACCCAAACCGGAAAGATTAGATTAAGTGTCAAACTAGCATATCCATAAAATATCTATCACAGAAATCCCTAAGGGCCTTGAGTTCCCAGAATGGACCATTAGATATCGCCAAGATTTCTTGCCAATTGACCTTAAAGTCAATTTATCATACTAAATCACTAAAATCAAGTTTTTTTATCTTTAAAAGTAGAAAATTTTAGAATATTTTGAAAAATCAAATTAAGCTTGGCATCTCTAAATCTAGTTCTAATTATTGGAAACTCCTACCTTATATTTATAATTATTGGCCAATAATTGCCAAGGCATTGACCTGTACATTAGTTTTTACTATTTTCTGGCCGATTTTAGCTTGGTTAATGGGTGAAATGGCAGGTTATATCGGCAGAGGAGATATAAGAGCAATTACTCAACTTGCAGGGCTAGCAGCTATCATTTTTCTGATTAAGGGTGCTGTACAATATGGTCAAGATACCCTTATGGCAAAAGCAGCTTTAACCATTGCCTTAGATTTGCGTAAACAAGTTTATTCTCACTTACAAAGACTTCATATTAGTTACTTTGAACAATCAAAAACTGGGGACCTTTCCTATCGCATTACAGAAGATATTGATCGTACAGGAGAAGTAGTCAATAAATTTTTTCATCAATTTGTTCCTTGCATTTTGCAATTAATAGTTGTATTAGGTTACATGGTCTATCTTGACTGGCAATTAACTTTAGCAACTCTGATGATTACACCTTTGATGGCGTTACTAATAGGTTGGTTTGGAGAGTTATTACTTTCTTTTTCTCACCAAAGTCAACATCGCATTTCGAATCTATCTGCCCTGATAACTGAAGTATTTAATGGTATTGGAATAGTTCAAGCTTTCGCTGCTGAGGAATATCAAATTGCTCAATTTTCTGTGGAAGCTGAACAAAACAGGCAAGCAAAATATATGGCAGAAAAAGTTAAAGCACTTCAGTTTGTAGTAGTGGGTTTCTTAGAAGCAATGAGTGTGATTTTTTTATTTTTTTTGGGAGGATGGCAAATATCTCAAGGAAATTTAAGTGGAGAAGGTTTTATTAGTTATGTGACAGGTGTCGCTTTGTTAATTGATCCGATTTCTTTAACAACAAGTAATTATAGTGAATTTAAACAAGGTGAAGCTTCTTGTGACAGAGTTTTTGAAATATTAACAATTTCACCTAAAATTATACAAAAAATAGACGCTATTCCCCTTCCTCCTGTAGAGGGAAAAGTAGAATATAAGAATGTTTGTTTTTCTTATAATCCTGAAAAGCAAGTTTTAAAAAATATTAATTTGTTAGTGAACTCAGGAGAAATAATTGCTTTTGTCGGAGCTTCTGGAGCAGGTAAAACTACACTTGTAAACTTGCTTCCTAGATTTTATGACCCTCAGTTAGGGGAAATATTAGTTGATGAGATAAATGTTCAAAATGTTACTCTTACAACCCTGAGAAGACAAATTGGAATTGTTCCTCAAGAGGTAACTTTATTTTCTGGAACTATCTTGCAAAATATTGCCTTTGGTCAACTAGATTATAATATTTATACAGTACAAGAAGCAGCTAAAATTGCTAATGCTCATCAGTTTATTACTAGGCTGCCTGAAGGTTATCAAACTTGGGTAGGAGAAAGGGGAGTTAATTTATCTGGAGGCCAAAGACAAAGAATAGCGATCGCTCGTGCAGTATTAGAAAATCCGAGGATATTAATATTAGATGAAGCTACTTCTTCTCTTGATTCTGAATCTGAATATTTAGTACAAGAAGCCTTAGAAAGATTGATGAAAGGGAGAACTGTTTTTATTATTGCCCATAGACTGGCAACTGTGCGACGTGCTCATCGAATTTTAGTTATGGAAAATGGTGAAATTTTAGAGTCAGGTACTCACGCAGAATTATTAGAAAAAGGTGAGCTTTACACTCGTTTTTATCAGAAACAGTTTAGTTAATATATTGTAAGTATTCAACTGTCAGGTATTATAGCAATCCTAATTTAAATGTAAATCTCTATAATAGATAAAAATCAAGGAAATAGAGGAATTATAATCACTGTATGAGTAAATCTGATAGATCTCTAGCCAAAAATAACAAAATTAAAATTATAACCCACACTCCGCACTTTATATTGTATCATGAGAGGTTACAAAAAAATATCTATTTAATTAAGTATAATTACTTATAGTATTTAGTCACTTCAAGTGAGATCATAAAGCTGATGATTGCATTCTTATTGAGTATTAAAAAAATGTCTTTAATAGAATTAATAAGAGTTGAAAATCTTAACACAAAAAAGGAATAGTTGCAGGGTTAATTGATAAGATAGGAATAGTGGAAGTAATTAACCAAAAATTAGGAGTAGATAATCGAGAAAAAATTGCCACTGGACAAGTAATAAAAGCTTTAATTCTGAATGGATTAGGGCAAAAAAACTGGCAAATTTTCTGAGCGGGAAAAATCAACTGCTAATCGTGAATACTCAGAATTTTACTAGCCAAAATCAACTCAATTGGATGTTTTCTAGGCTTAATAAGGCACTATCACAAACCATAATACTATCTAATTTCATCCGACATTAAGATGGATATTTTAATGCTTTAAAGTCGTACATTTTTTGAGAATTAATCAATCGCCAAAAGTGGTTAATCTCACAGAAGAAAGGAGCTTAATTTTCAAGTTTTTACCCTCAAGTTGTCAAAAATATTATCTGGGAACCAATAATAATAAGCGATAGACTTCCAGTCCGCTTCGCGATCGCACTACTTGAAGAGTTAAGAAAATTAATTTATGCTATCAACAGGAGTATAGTTCCTCAATTATTTTCTGCTGTCAACAGAAATCCCTGGTTTGCCAAAAATACTCATGCCACTGATTTTTTTGTGTGTTCTATATAATTAATTTGTTTAATTTATTGGCTCAAATTCTGATAATAATTCATATATCTTTTTGTACTACATGCCGGAAGTGCGTAATGTGGGATAGAAGTAGTTTATGAATCCGTTGAAGTGAAATTAAATTTGTCAGAATATGATGTAGGTTCTGTAGATAAGGGAAGTGAATAATTGGGGGACTGTAACCTCAAATCAAAAAGGTTTTCAACCCTTAATTATTAAGGGCAGACCAGTCAAATCAATCAATTCTATAATAAGAAAAAGGGTAAACTACAATCAGAATTAAAGGATGCTAAAAGTAGTAATCGAATCAAAAGATTATCGACAAAAATAAATTTAAAGATTGATAATTATCTACATAAGACTAGCAGATATATTATTAATCGTCTGATAGAGAACCAGATAGGAATTTTAGTAATAGGAAATAACCCTAACTGGAAACAAGGTATAAATCTAGGCAAAAAAAACAATCAAAATTTTGTTTAAATTCCTTTTTTTAAGTTATTTGAAAATAGCTAATCATCTAACAGTTAGATCATATAATTTCCAGCTTTTGGCAATATTATAGTTAATAATTAACATAAGATCAAGATGTCGCCCCAATCCCCCACAATACTATAGGCAAAGTTAAAAAAGATAACAATGTTGATATGATCACAACTCTAGAAGTTCGTGTCCCATCCCCACCAAAGTCATTAACTATTAAAAAAGAAGCTAAAGCACTTGGCATAGAACTTTGTAATACTAAAACTTGTAAATCAAGCATTTCCAAACTCATGATTTTACCAACAAAATAAGCAACAAATGTTCCTCCCAACAAACGCATTAAACTAGCACCTAACTCATAAGTACCTGGTTGAAAACGATTCTTAGATATTTGTATTCCCATCAATAATAAAGAGATTGGAATTGTAGCTTCTCTCAAAAGACGTAAACCATCATCAAGTTTCAAAGGTAATTCAATATTGAAGAAGTTAAGAATTACACCTAAAATCATTCCCCAAATTATCGGTAATTTAAAAGTAAAAATAATACCAGACCGAAATTCCCCTCCTTTTAGAATGGCAGGCATTGTACTAAAGACAATTAAATTCCATGATATTAAATAAATTATAGCCCTTTCTAATCCTGCTTCTCCTAATGCAAATAAAGTTATAGGTAACCCCATATTTCCAGAATTAGGTAAAGCTGTAGTCGCCAATAAACTTTTTTGCATAGACTCCGAAAAACCCAACCTTTTCCCTATAATCCAAGGGATTAAACAGAGTAAAATATAAGTTAACCCAAAGGCTATAAATATCCTTATTGCTTCCTCAATACTAATAGTAGTGTGATACATTATATCGATTAATAATGCCGGGAATAAAACATACAAAGCTAATTGAGAAAGTGTCCGTTCATCAATGGAAAAATTTTTGCCAAATATAAAACCAATTAAAACTATACATCCCACTGGAAAAACAGCAGATACAACCGAAAAGAAAATTTCAATCATGCTTAAAAAATTTATAAGTCAATCATTGTACAAATTTATTTCTCGGAGATTTCTTAGTTTTGAATTTCTCTAGCTACTTTTTGCACTTCACTAAAAACTATCATTAAGCTTCTACCTCAAATTTCTTGAATATCTTTTTGAGTATATCCCCGTGCTATTAATTATTTTGTAATATTGGGCATTTCTGAAACATCATTTATTCCTAAAACTCTACCACCGCCATCTAAATCTTAACCAATACCGATATAATTAATACTCATAAATTTTACTATATAATCTATATGGTCTACTACATCAGCAAAAGTAGGTTTATTTTAAACTAAAACTATTGACAATAATAAGTACAAAGTTCTAAGTTTGAGGGAACAGGGAATAGGGAATAGGGAATAGGGAATAGGCAATAAAAATATAAGCCTACCTCATACTTACTGAGAAATGCTATAAAGTCGAACTTACCACTTGGCGCGGATACTGAGGTACAGTTGAAGATCAATCTCTTTTCCCTATGTACTAAAGTGATAAAATTTCGTACCTCATCGGCCTCCTAAACTACTGTAATCTTTTTAGAGAAAAGTTTCACAGTATTGATATTGATTGACTATTCTGAATCTAACCCCCTTATTCTTATACCAATTTTCTCAAGTATGGCTACACATAATACTCAAGAATGAAATAATATAATCTTATTAATATCAGCAGTATAGCCTAAGTTCATGAAATTGATATTAGATAGAGCTGTTAATCATAAATATTCTGTTACTGTAATTTCCCCAAATTTTACTTTTCAGCTTTATAATTATTTAATAATAATTTTATAATCATAGCTAGATTAATATATTTTCTTAAACTGCCAGAGTGAAGGTAGTGCTTTAAAACTTTATATTCATGAGTCGAGAAACTTACTTAAAAGACCAGGAGATAAAGTAGATAGTGGAGAAAATTTAATTATTTATTCCTCAACTTAAAATTGTCACAGCAGTAGTAATTCTGACAACTACAAAATAACAAAAAATATGAATTTTGGTAAATGGTTAGGCTTTTTTAGTTTGCTGATTGCTCTATATATCCTTTGGGAAATTAGACAACTTGTACTATTAATATTTGCTGCAATAGTTTTATCAACTGCCTTGAATAGATTAGTAAATAAATTCAATGGATGGGGCATTAAAAGAAACTTAGCTGTAATTGCTACTTTAAGTTTAACTGGATTAATTATACTGCTATTTTTGTTTCTAGTTGTACCACCTTTTATTACCCAGCTTCAAAAATTAGTGGCCTTAATACCTGATGTATTTAGAGAATTCCGCTCTCAACTTGTGCAGTTATATCAACAAAGACCTGATTTATTCCCAGCACCACCGACTGCTACTGATATGCTAGTACAAACACAAACATTTGGTACTCAGTTATTTAGCAACTTTTTTAAGATTTTTTCTAATACTTTTATAGTATTCTTGCAGATACTTTTAGTACTTGTATTAACAATAATGTTTTTAGTTAATGCTCAAGCTTATCGACAAGTAGGATTACTTTTATTTCCTTCTTTTTATCGGCGACGTGCAAATGAAATTCTATCAAAGTGCGAGGTGGCTTTAGCAAATTGGTTTGGTGGAATAGTAATCAACTCTGTTTTTGTAGCAACCCTTAGTGGTATTGGTTTATTACTATTACAAATTGATTTAGTTCTAACTCATGCTTTACTAGCAGCTTTACTAAATTTTATTCCTAATATTGGTCCGACTATGAGTGTAGTTTTTCCTATAATGATTGCTCTTTTGGATGCTCCTTGGAAAATAGTTGCAGTAGGAATTTTATACATTATTATTCAGAATCTTGAAAGTTATTGGCTAAGTCCAATTGTTATGGCAAGACAAGTCTCACTTTTACCTGCTGTTACTCTAGCATCCCAAATTTTCTTCACTACTTTTTTTGGAATTGTAGGTTTGATTTTAGCTTTGCCTTTAACAGTAGTAGTTAAAACTTGGGTTGAGGAAACTTTATTCAAAGATATCTTAGATCCTTGGCAAAAAAAATCATCTACCCTGTGAAATAATTACAAAATATTATGATTAATATTACCCATTTTTAATAGATATATATAATCATGCAAAAAGTAATCAAAATTTTTGAGGAAGAAACAAAGTCTCAAGTCTCCCCTCTCAAGAGTATAAAAAAAGGAGATTCTAGATTGAAAGCTTCTAGCTCCAGGGTTCCGTACTAATAAGTAATAACTGAAATGACTTTTATTCATCTTCTGGCGTCAGAAACCTTACAGTTTCTTACCAATCCCAAAATTGCACCTACTATCCCACAAATACCAGATACAAAGGCACTATTACACCCTTTATCTACTTTAGTCAGATTACAATATTAATAAAGGTTTTTACTCATCTCATACCAATCTGCTTTAAGATGTCACAAATAGTTGCCAACTTTGAATATCAAATCATTTTCTGAAATTACTAAAAGCGTCAAAGTTTTGAGCATATAAAATTTTAATGTATGAATACATGAATTCCTTGAAATAGTATCAGTTGTAGCTAATCCAGTTATCGAAACTATCAAAGCCATCGTGACTCCCAAAAATATAACAAGTTTTCAGATTAAATTTTTTCCTCCATTATCAAGTCATGTGTAAAATGATATTAATATAGTAGTTTTTCCAGATGATTATAACTTGATACAAGAGAAAATAAATGTTAGTATTAAACTTAACCTTACCTTCTAATGCAAGTGCTGTAATTCTGTCTCATGACTAAAAAATAAGGTATTAAGCCATCCCTTTTAAGAATATAAAAAAAATAAACTTCAGTATATATAGCAATATTAAATAGGTTGCGAAAAATAAAAAAGTAAATAAAACTTTTGAAACTCTTACCTATTCTCTATTCCCAGTTTATTGTACCCTAAAAAACAGTAAGATTATTGTCAGGAACACTAATAGGATTGCTATAGCAGTCCGCGCATAGGTTGGGAAAAATCAAAAAGTAAATAAAACTTTTAAAACTATTACCTATTCTCTATCCCCTGTTTTCTGTTCCCTAAAAAGCAGTAGGATTTTTACCACGAACACTCATAGAATTGCCATAGTATTTTAAGAATAAAGCTTCCGGGGGCGGTACTGATAACTAATAACTAAAACTACTCCTAACTTCTGATTTTAAAACTGAGTGTGATTAATAATTAACTGACTAATATTTTGACTAACAACCTGATTACCTTCTGGACTTAAATGAATATGGTCTCGATACAAACTATCTGGTTTTAATACAGATTTAAAAATGGGTAATAAGTCTAAATATAAAATATTTTCAGCTCGGTTAAATTCCTCTAAAAGTTTACGAGTTTTAATTTCATAATCACGAGGTCCTGGCTTGCCTATCTCCCTAAGCAAAGGAGTCATTGCCAGGATAAATGTAGCATTATTTTGATTAGTAATTTCCTGAATTTTTTTAATTGCTGCTAAATTCAAATTAACTCTTTCTCCTTCTTCCTTAATTTCTGGAACTTTTGGTGCTGGCAATAAATAACGACCTATCATTTCAGCTATTGCAGAAGAAGGTTTTTTGTCTGGATAATTCCGACTAACTCCTACCACCAATGAACTAGGTGCTTTAGCAAATAAATCATCAGTATTAATAAGTAATACTATAGTTTGAGAATCAAATGAACCGAACTTTTCCAAATAAGCAAGTTCATTTCTAGGTCCCCAAGAGTTAGCTGAAGCATTAAGAACTTCAACAGTTTGATATTGAGCTAATTTTTCATATAATTGCTTCTCTATAATTGCAGAAATTGTGTGACTTTGGTCTGTCCACCAATTACCATTAGCCACAGAGTCTCCTAGTAAAAGTATTCTTAATGTAATATTTTCTCTTAACTCTTCTATCGGGTCAGAACGCATGGAATATTGATTAATTTTTATCCGGTTGCCAAAGCGAGTAACACTTTGATTCGGGGTCAAAAGATAACCAATTTTACTATCTGTATTATAAGTGAGAGGATTACCAAAACCAACAACTAAGCGGAGTCCTATTTCTAATATCCCCACTAGGCAAATGATAATTGCTGAAAATATCAATATAGCTTTCACTAATCTAAAATTCCTAAGAAATTCTGCCAATTGTTAATTTTACCTTTAATGACTTAGTTTAAAATCTTAGAGTTATAAATCTTTTTTTTACCAACCTCGATGATTTTATACTAACTTTCAATAGACGTAAGCATTCAGTTATTGCCTTTGGTTTTAGAGCAAAATTTTATTAATTGAGACAGAATTAGATCTTAAGCTTTCGTATATTTCAAGGACAAATTGATTGTATGCGTCCCTTGAGAAAAAATCCTTCTAAATTCGGAATTCTAAATTCGATCATTCTAGCTGACTAAGACCCATTTTAAATAAGTATTAGCTGACTACAAAAACCTGCTCCCTTGAGCTTAAAATATATATTCATTTCAATTGTGCTGAGAGCTGACAGCTAGTAGCTGAATGCTTAGGAATAGAGTCCCCTAAGTTAAATAATAACCACACTCCAAAATGATATAATCATAGTAATATAGAACGAAAGTAAAAAAATATAGTTTTAGTGGGCAAACCCGACCTTGGAGAAAAATCCTTATTTAAACTATAAGAAATCCTCTATTTTGGCTGCGAATGCCTGTGGAGCAACCATAAGACTCAAATAGAGCAAATCTCGGAAAACAGATGCTGAAAAACAGCCAACTATAATCATGAGATTTAGGAATCCCACATTGTGGCAGTTTTGCTACATCTTATTGCCAAATAATTGTGGTTTCAGGTAAACCCGTGGACTTAAAGCAAATATTCAAAACCAGAAATCCAATCATTGGGGTAGTACATTTACGACCTCTACCCACCTCACCCCTTTGGGGAGGTAACCTCCAAGCTATTATAAGTAGAGCAGAAAGAGAAGCCACAGCCCTTGTCTCAGGAGGTGTAGATGGCATTATAGTAGAGAACTTTTTCGATGCTCCTTTTGTTAAAGACCAAGTTGATCCGGCTGTAGTTAGTGCAATGACACTGTTAGTACAAAAGATTATGAACTTGGTTTCTCTACCTATTGGAATTAACGTTTTACGTAATGATGGCCAAAGTGCTATGGCGATCGCTTATTGTGTAGAAGCCCAATTTATCCGTGTGAATGTCCTGACTGGAGTTATGGCCACAGATCAAGGATTGATTGAAGGTATAGCACATCAACTTTTACGTTATCGTCGAGAACTAGGTAGTAATGTCAAAATCTTTGCAGATGTTTTAGTTAAACACGCCCGACCCTTGGGTGAGCAAAATCTAATGACAGTCGTTCAAGAAACAATAGAACGGGGTCTCGCTGATGGGGTGATTATTTCTGGCCGGGCAACAGGAAGTCCTCCTAGTTTGGAAGATTTAGAATTAGCTATGGCAGCAGCAGCAGGTACCCCAGTATTTATCGGTAGCGGTGCAAACTGGAAAAACATTTCTACCTTGATGCAAGCTGCAGATGGGGTCATTGTCTCCAGCTCCCTCAAGCGACATGGCAAAACAGACCAACCAATAGACCCTATTCGTGTGAGTCAGTTTGTGGAAGCAACTCGGTGGACCATATCAAATAAGGGAAAAGATTATCAGAATTGGGAAGCAGAAACTATAAATTCACCTTCCCCTATCAAAAAAGTATAAATTTGACGTACTCCACTCACTAAAGAATGAGTGGATTTTCTCTTTATTTAGTTATAGGAATTAGTGCCAAATCCCGGCTCTTTAGCTATACTGAACAAGATCGTAAATTGAGGATAATATTCCTCAATTTATCGATAGTTCTGTCATTTTAAAGTTAGGAATTTGCAGAGTATCTATCAACTGGTTTGCTGCTGGAAAAAGCAATAGTAAAAATAATCGTGAATATTTAGGATTAAATTGTTTGTCTTAAGGATAAGTCTGTACTTACTATTGCTATTCATTCAGTATTTATGGTTGATAAACTAACTACTGATAGGGGGTGCAGGATAATTTTCCCAATCTAATGATTTAGGAATTTAATAAATTAAATTTCGGCTCACCCCTAATACTAAATCAGCTATGATACAGCAAGATTAAAAACTGACTAATATTTTTGATTTAATATTTAGTCTTTAGTCGTATGAGCCAGTATTCAATCTGTAATCACCTTCATTATACACATCAGAAGTTGGAGTCACTGTAAAATTTTCAAGATTTCCTTCCAAAAGCTTTTTTTCCTCTTCAGTTAGATCTTCGATCTTTTCTAGGAGTTGTTTTACATCTTTGTAAGGAGCATTACCTATTATCTTCTTACCTAGAAAAGGGTACATTCTCTGTATCTGCCGAAAGCTTCGTAAAGGACTATTGTTAATATCCAGTTTTTCTCCAATCTCTGCTAATTTACGGTCTGCCTTGTTAACATTTCCAGATTCTATTGCTAAAATTGACACTGAAGGCCATGCAGTTAAATTTAAGTTACTTGCATTAGCTTTGTGAGATGGTACTAATCCCAGACAGCCTAAACATAATCCAAATATCGCTAATAATAGACCTATTTTTTTCATTATTGTGTTTCTCCCAATCTTGATATTTATAGATAGCTTTGTCATAACCTAGCTTCATTATTAATTTTTGAGTTCCTCTCCAGCCTTTAGCCTGCGGAGATTCCTACTGAACCTAAATTCCTTGGCGGGTTAACGTTTCAATGGATACCACACCTATCCCTTTGGCTACCATCCCTGGAGCAGAGCAATAAGGATGGGTTATGGTTTTTCATCATACCAGAAACATCCCAATATTCTCAAACTATTACTTGATTTTCGTTAATAATTTCAGTAGATAATTCATGTAGGAAGTCAGTTCTAGTGCCATTCAGTTTGCCCTGAAATTTAGCTATTTTCAACCTGGCTTTTTCATACCGTTTAGAACTTTTAGTTTTTTTAGATAATGATTTACTTAATTTTTGCCCTGAGAAGCTCTTCTTTGTGAAGCTACTTGTTAATCTGTTTCTTTAGTGGTTTTGGTGTATCAACTTTTTCTCCATTACTCAATGTGCCAAGAGTCTTTACCCCATACCCAGTTTTTTACAGAAATTACAGGACTGTTAATCTATCTATTAAGTAGATTTACTGCCATATCAGCTAATAACTAATTTCTAATAACTTACTCTACAACACTTTCGGTAAGCTTTGAGCATTAAATATTACGGGGAGTGATCAGGGCTAGATATTTTTATAGTACAGATCCGTAAGCATTAATTACACATTTTCAGGACTTACTCAAATTCCTAGATATAGCCTTACGAGGAAAGATATAAGCAGGTTAAGATAGAATGAGAGAGACGATAACAGAGTATATAAGCTGTGGGATTGTGTTGATGCTTTCTTCAAAAACTGCCAAAACCTATCTTCGTAATGCTAAATACCCTATCTGTAGAGGTTAATGGCCATTAAACCCTACTAGATATAGTGCTTCTGGGTAAGTCTTGGTTTTGTCAGCCCGTACTCCTGATGTTGTGTATTAAAATATATATCTTAGTACGACCCGTTGGCCACTAAACCTTTAACTAGGAGATAAGTGGCCGTCTCAAGTAAACACATAAGGACAGGCTCCAATTGTGAACAACTCTCATGTCCTTGGTGGTGAAATTTCATCTATCCTGTTGTTGGATTGACCGCATAAGTAACGCAGTAGAGACCAACAAAGATCAGTCCGTAAAGCTGTCTTAAATAATGGGATAATACCTCACATGGTGAAAAGCACCTCAAAACTGGTGGTTCAGGATTTAGAGAATATAAGCTAGGAGCAAAATTTGACTTGTTTTATGATCATGATTACCATTCTCATTCACGTTACTAAGTTTTTATTTTCTTGAGACAATAACTTTTTGCTCAAAAAATCTTTAAGACGATTAAAAGTAGCAGCATAAGTTGTGGTTGGACGATCATAACCTTTGAGATGTACCTCATACTTCTTAAATGTTTCACGAACATTTTTTAGCTCAGATATATAGTGATAAGTTTTTTCTCCCAAAGCTATTAAAAATCTCCCGTGTTCATTTGCTGTATCATCGTATGGCTGCGGGATACCCATTTATCAGTTAGTACAAAGGTATTATCTTTAGACCTACCAATAGTCCAAAAGTTATTTCCTACTAGAG
>JAKQYE010000290.1 GCA_023356605.1 Trichodesmium sp. MAG_R02
TACGGAAAATTTCATAAAGTAGGAGTATTTTTTAAGTAGTTTTAAAACTGTTGAATAAAGGTTTCATTCTTGTTTTTCGGATACTTAATAGACGACCTACTAATAATTGACATTTGTGTTTCATAGTCTGCCAAAATAGAAGAAAATTAATAGTAAGCTTTTGTACATTTAAACGACAAATTCATTATCTGCCTCCCTTGAGAAAAAAACTTCTAAATTCGGAATTATAAAATTCAAATTATAGCTTACTAATACGCACTTTGAAGAAGTATTAGCTGACAGGTAAGTTGGGTTTGTAGGTTTGGTATCAGAACGAAAACCAACCAAGACTTACATAAAATTTCATAGAGTAGAAGTATTTTTTTAAGTAGTTTTTAAACTGTTTAATAAAGGTTTTATTCTTGTTTGTCCAATACTTAAGAGATGACCTACTAATAATTGACATTTATGTTTCATACTTTGCCAAAATAGAAGAAAATAAATAATACAGGTAAGGAACGTAAATTGTCTGTAGAGTTAGCCAACTTACCTAAAATTCTTAGATACTAGATTTATGACCAATAGTTTGAGGAAATAGACCATGACCAGATCTACAAAATCTCCCATATCTCCCGATACCTGGCAAATGAGCGATCGCGAACGTACCAATCTCCAAGAAGTCACCCTCTACGACTCAGTTCAATCTCTCTCAGAAATATGGCCCTTAGCTGCCAAACGCTTTGGCCAAATTACTGCCCTTCACGACCCCCACGTTGAACCAGAAGTCAAACTCACCTACGAACAACTGAACGAACAAATTCAAAAATTTGCTGCTGGGTTACAAGCTTTGGGGGTTATATCTACAGAAAAGGAAACATCTGTGCCCCCAAGAGTGGCCTTGTTTGCTGATAATAGTCCCCGATGGATGATTGCGGACCAAGGTATTATTGTGGCGGGTGGAGCAGATGTAGTTAGAAGTGCGACTGCAGATATAGAAGAATTAGCTTACATTCTTCAAGATAGTGGGAGTATTAGTTTAGTTGTGGAAAATTTGGCCTTGTTCCAGAAACTGAGCGATCGCCTGCAAGACCTACCCATACATCTAATTATTCTCCTATCTGAGGAAGATCCAAACTCTGAAGAAAATCTACCCGTAGTCAAATTTTCCCAAGTCATTGCTACAGGAGAAGAACGCCCTCTCAAACCAACTAACCAAAATCTCGGAACTCTGGCTACCCTCATCTACACCTCTGGAACTACAGGTAAACCCAAGGGAGTAATGCTGACTCATGGTAACTTACTGTATCAAATCAACCTCCTTGGCACAGTCATTCAACCCACCCCAAGAGAATGTACCCTGAGTATTCTTCCAACTTGGCATAGTTTTGGACGTACAGGAGAATATCTTTTCCTCTCCCAAGGTTGTACCCAGATTTATACTAATAAACGTTATCTAAAAAAAGATTTCCAAGAATATAAGCCTAACTATGTTATAAGTGTGCCGAGAATTTGGGAACTAATTTATGAGGGAGTGCAAAGACAACTACGAGAACAACCGGTGAATAAACAGAAGTTAGCCAAATTTTTCTTTGATATTAGTCAACGTTATATTCAAGCTCGGCGAGTTAGCCAAGGATTAGTTTTGCAACTCAACCCACCCTCTCAGGTTGAAAAACTAATGGCAAGTTTGCAAAGTTGGCTATTATGGCCTATTCATGCCTTGGGGACAAAAATTGTTTACCAAAAAATACGGCAAGCTACTGGGGGTCGCTTAAAATTTGCAGTGAGTGGGGGTGGTTCTCTAGCAATGCACTTAGAAAACTTCTTTGAAATGATCGGTATTGAGTTATTGGTGGGATATGGTTTGACTGAAACTTCCCCCGTTTTAACTGTTAGACACTATTGGGAAAATCTCCGGGGGTCGGCGGGTAGACCAATTCCGGGGACTGAAATTAAAATAGTAGACCTAGAAACTGGCAAAACCTTAGGTTTTGCTGAAAAGGGTAAAGTTTTGGCCCGAGGGCCACAAGTTATGGCGGGTTATTATCAAAATTCTGAAGCGACCAAAAAAGCTATTGACTCAGAGGGTTGGTTTAACACTGGTGATATTGGTTGGGTAACCCCTAAGAATGATTTGGTATTAACCGGACGAGCAAAAGATACAATTGTTTTGACTAATGGGGAAAATATTGAACCTCAACCTATTGAAGATGCTTGTGTCCGTAGTCAATATATAGACCAAATTATGTTGCTAGGGCAAGACCAGAAATATTTAGGTGCCTTGATTGTACCTAATTTTGAGGCAGTGGAGTTATGGGTCACTGAAAATAAACCTTCAGAGTCTCAACCAAAAATTGACTGGAAAAGTCAGGCACTTCAAGAGTTATTCCGTCAAGAATTGAATCGAGAGGTAAAAAATCGCCCCGGATATCGGCTTGATGACCGTATTGGCCCTTTTCGCTTGATTTTGGAGCCATTTACGATAGAGAATGGCATGATGACCCAAACTATGAAGATTAAGCGTCCCGTTGTCACTGAGCATTACTGCAATATGATTAATGAGATGTTTAATTAATTACTTTTGGTAACTTTCGATTTTAGATTTTCCTCTAAATCATCTAAAATCAAAATTTTTACCCATATTTGTAAACACAAAACAAACTGACAAGAAAAATTTTATGGAGTATTCTCAAACACAATTACTTCTAAAACGGGCGATTAATGTTAAAGTAGTCGTTACACCACGCTGGAAAGAAGAAGCTCAAGAACAATTGCAAACTCAAATTAATAATTTAGATAGCCAATTGCAACAGCTGGAAATGCAAGGGCAAAAGGCAATTTCTGAAATTCAAAAGCAGAGCTTACAACCTCCAGGTGTCCAAGCACAACAACAAATTGAAAATATTCAAATGCAGGTCAACCAGAAGAAAAATGAACTTTTGGAGCAAAAAAATCAGGCTCTACAACAATTACAACAGGTACAAACATTAGAACTTGAACAACAAGTTAATCAGGGTCAAATTGAAAGCGTCTTTACTGCGGATATTGGAGATAATTTGATCAAAAAAATGCAAGTAGAAATTCTGCTCCGAGATGGGGTAATTGAGGAAGTCAGGGGTGAAGTTTGAAGACAAATAAGAAGGCAGGAAATGATTCTTTTTCCCGGGATTTAGAGATAATTGAAAAAAGAAAATATTGTATCCAGTAAATAACAAATAACAAAACATTGGGCATTGATACTATATTCAGATAGACTAGCCCTAACAAATATATAAGAGTGAGCTTAACTAGCTATCAGCTTTTTCTGAGGCAAAGATCCACAAATAGCATTTAGCTATCAGCTAAAAATTCAAGGGTTTCAAATTCCCTATTGTCAACCTTGAGAAGCTAATAGCTAATAGCTCAGTGGTAATAGCTAAACTTTTATGTATTTAAAGACTTATTGTTGTATGCCACTAAGCAGAAAAAAACTTCTAAATTCTAGCTTACTAATACGCATTTTAAATAAGGATTAGCTGATTTTAAGATTCTCAGCAAACATAAAATCTGGTAGTCTTGAATAACTAGGTAAATATGATCCGAAATCCGCTTATAAAAGCAGGCTTGTTTCATCGCAAAATTCCTTATTTAATAATGGCTATAACTTTAAAAAATACTTTCTAAGACTAGGTATACTTGGTATGAAATTCCCCATTACACTAATTCTATGAAAGATGTTAGTTTTTACTACTAAAGATTGATAAGGAGTATAGTATAGATTTGGATATTTAGTACAATTTTTGTATTTCATATTAATTCTGACTCTCGAGTTCTAATTCCTTGCTTAAAAATTCTTTCTCAACAATTTGTCAGTAAAAAAAACGATGGAGAACTAACATGATTAACGAAATATTTATGCCTGCCCTTAGTTCTACTATGACCGAGGGTAAAATTGTTTCTTGGCAAAAATCCTCCGGTGATTGGGTGGAAAAAGGCGAAACAGTTGTAGTGGTTGAATCAGACAAAGCAGATATGGATGTAGAATCCTTCTTTTCTGGATATTTGGCCACAATTATTGTGGAAGCAGGAGATGTCGCTCCAGTTGGGTCTACTATTGGTTTGTTGGCCGAAACAGAAGTAGAAATTGAGCAGGCAAAACAGCAAGGTGGGACTAGAGTTAAGGAAGAACCTGCAAATGATTCTAGTTCTACAACGGCGGTGGCCACAGTTCCCATTTCTAGCACCACAGAAACCCAAGAAAATCCCAGTCGTAGTAATGGACGAATTATTGCTTCCCCTCGTGCTCGGAAGTTGGCAAAAGACTTGAAGGTGGATTTGAGCATCCTCAAAGGTACTGGCCCTCACGGTCGTATTGTGGCAGAGGATGTGGAAATGGTGGCTGGTCGTACTTCCACTCTGGTGGCTCCAGTGGCCAAGGCCCCTACTCCTAGTGCTCCAACTCAGCCATCTATTATTGCTCCACCAGCACCACCATCTGTAGCTTCTACTTCGGTAACTTCTGGTCAAGTTGTGCCAATGAATAGTCTACAAAATGCAGTGGTGCGGAATATGATGGCAAGTTTATCTGTGCCTACTTTCCATGTTGGTTATGCTATTACTACAGATAATTTGGATGGGTTGTACAAACAGATTAAGTCTAAGGGTGTGACTATGACTGCTCTGTTGGCCAAAGCAGTGGCAATAACTTTACAACAACATCCTTTGTTGAATGCTGCTTATGTGGATCAGGGTATTCAGTATTCCTCTGGGATTAACATTGCAGTGGCGGTAGCAATGCCAGATGGTGGTTTGATTACACCAGTATTGGCAAATGCTGACAAGATGGATATTTACTCTTTGTCTCGCAGTTGGAAAGGTTTGGTAGATAGGGCCCGGACAAAACAATTACAACCAGATGAATACAGTACTGGTAACTTTACTCTTTCTAATTTAGGAATGTTTGGGGTAAATAGATTTGATGCTATTTTACCACCTGGTCAGGGTTCAATTTTGGCGATCGGCGCATCTCAACCCCAGGTGGTGGCAACTGATGATGGGATGATTGGGGTTAAGCGACAAATGGAAGTTAATATTACTTGTGACCATAGGATTATTTATGGTGCTGATGCTGCAGCTTTCTTGCAAGATTTAGGGAAGTTGATTGAAACTAACCCACAGTCTTTGACTATGTAGGTGAGTCGTGAATAGCTATCAGTCTTTGCTCATCAGTAGTAAGGTGATGGGGTAATATCAAATAAGGAGGACAATTTCTGAGTATTAATTCTCCTTTTTTGTAGTTCTATGTCCAGTTTCCCCCTTTCTCCCTTTTTCTACTTTGTCTGAACCTATTATTTCTTTGACATCCTCCCCGGCCTAAAGGCAGGGGTGTCCCTGAGGAACCGTAGCCCCTCGGCGGGTTGACATCTCACAGGCTGCTGCTACTTTGGCAGTAGTCTTATGCTGGCCGACCTCTTTGTTTCTTGTCTCGGTATGCCTACCCGCGACTAATATATTTCTTGTGAACTGAAAAGCAACAAGGACATAAGCTATGGAAAAAGGTAAACTGAAAAGTCGCCTTAGAAGGGCGAGGCTTTAAACCCAATTTTGCGGTAAGAAACCTACCTTTGTGAGCATGGGGTGATGGGGTATAGATTTAGACTCGGGACTTATACACCTAAACAAGACAATGGGTTTATTTTTCTGACTATTGTTTTTCGAGCTAATACAAAATTTTGTTGATCAGTCTGGTTTCTGTGCAAGTCCTATAATTTTTAACTTCAGGAAAAAATCAATTATGAAAGCAGTTGTAATGACATCCCATGGGCCACCAGAAGTTTTGCAAGTACAGCAGGTTGCTGACCCTGTAATTGAAAATGACAGAGAAGTATTAGTCCGCTTGAAAGCTGCCGGGGTCAACCCTATTGATACAAAATTACGCACTCGTGGAACTTTTTACCCAGATAAAATGCCAACTATTCTAGGATGCGATGGAGCTGGTATTTTGGAAGCTATTGGTAAAAATGTACAGAAGTTTCAAGTCGGAGATGAAGTTTATTTTTGTAATAGTGGTATCGGAGCTGCTTCTGGAAATTATGCAGAATTAGCTGTTGTTGATGAAAGATTTGTAGGGAAAAAACCGAGTTCTTTAAGCTTTGTTGAAGCTGCTGCTGCACCCTTAGTTTTAATTACTGCTTGGGAATCTTTGTATGATCGAGGAAAGTTACAAGCTGGTAGAAAAGTATTGATTCATGGTGGTGCTGGTGGAGTTGGTCATGTAGCTATACAGTTGGCAAAGTTACAAGGTGCTGAAGTTGCTACTACTATTAGTTCAGAAGAAAAAGCAGATTTTGTTAAAAGTTTGGGAACAGATTTACCAATTTTTAAGAATGAAGACTTTGCAAAAGTTGTTTTAGATTGGACAAATGGAGAAGGAGTAGATTTAGCTTTTGATACTGTTGGTGGTAAGGTTTTTTATGACACTATTCCCGTAGTGAAAGTTTATGGAGATTTAGTCACAATTTTAGAACCTGATACTAGCTTAGGAAATTTGAAAGTTGCTAGGCAAAGAAATCTGCGAATTGGGTTAGAATTAATGTTAACTCCAATGATGAAAGGATTGATGGAAGCTCAAGAAGACCAAGCTAAAATTTTGCAGCAATGTGGGCGGTTATTTGACCAAGGAAAGCTGAAGATTTATGTGAATAGAACTTTTCCTTTAGATGACGCTATAGAAGCACATCGAATTTTGGAAGCAGGGTCTATGGTCGGTAAGATTGTTTTGACTATTTAGTCCTGAATAGGTAGGGATGTTATATAGAACGTTAGTAAGTTCTAGGGTTCTTAGAAAGAAGATATCTTTGCTATTGGCCTGGTATCCTTAAAACCCACATTCCGCACGACAAAATGTAGTATGCAAAGATAGTAAAACTTGAGTAAGTATTTAGACTCAAGAAAAAAAACTCTTGCCTATAATTCTAGAGACAAGGTGAAGAGCAAAAAAG
>JAKQYE010000291.1 GCA_023356605.1 Trichodesmium sp. MAG_R02
TATGGACATACATGAACTAACCATGGGTAGTCAACTTCTTAATAACATATCGGGATGACAGGATTTGAACCTGCGGCATCCTGCTCCCAAAGCAGGCGCGCTACCAAACTGCGCTACATCCCGGCCGAACTGAGACTATCATAGCTCAATTTTCAAAATTGTGCAAGAAGAAAATTTCTAAAAATTTCCAAGCCAGTAGTGATAGTCTGTGGAAAAACCGTAATATGGTCTAGAATGGAACTTCCGAAGGTGGTTGTGCCAAAAACGGAAACCTGAAATAGTAAAGAGGCCAAATTCCCAATTTTCTTGTAAGAGTAGGCTCAAGAGGATATCAAGCTTCAGTTGATTAAAAACCGTTGTATTCTAAACAATCCTCAACAAAAAGAAAAGAGGGAAAAATGCCCTTACTAAAAAAATATAAATTCTAGATTAACAATTACAATGTAACTTGGTTAGCAATATCCAATCAAGTCAAAAATAGCTAATCTGGATACCAGAACATTCCTTTAATTCCCTCTGGGTCAGAGATAAAACCTAAATTTCGGTAAAAATCAACAACATGAGGGTCTGCAAATAAGGTAATGTTGCTGATATCTTCACTACGAAGTTTTTTGATGATGTAATTCATCAATGCTTTTCCCAAACCTTTGCTTTGGAAGTCAGGATGAACAACTACATCCCAAAGAGTAGCATTAAAAGCATGGTCAGATGTCGCTCTAGCAAAACCAATCAGTCTTCGCTGACTACCTCGCATTTGCCACATGGAAACCACAAGAAAACTATGTTGAATGGCCTTTTTTACTTTTCGCAATGGACGACGAGACCAACCAACAGCATTGCAAATATCTTCGAGTTCATAGATATCTATATCTCGATCAGTACTAAAAAAGATACGCCCATTACTTCTATTAGGAGAACGAACAGCTTGAGTTGAAGCATCTTCTTCCCCAATAGTTGTATACCTTTCATAATCTAAATTTTGAGACTGAGATGTTGGCTCAGAACCGGTAAACAAATTTTTCCAGAAACCCATGCAGGTGTGGTTAAGTTAGTAGAAGTTGGATGACATTATTAGATAGTATATACCCCGTTCCCTCTCTTCGATTATGGCTCCGGGTTTAAAATCATCAACACTAGAACTCCTAAAGCGCTTCAACGAAGCGTTTCCACAGTTTTATCAACAATTTGTCAGTAGTGATATTCAACTACAAAATTTGAAACTAGCATATCTGTTCTATAGAAGCAAAAAAGCTGTAATATATCTAAAATCAGAAAGCAGCAAAAGTGCTCTTTACTTTAGTGACCGAAATCAATCATTCTTGCTCAGTGATATTTTTGGAGTATTAGCTGCATACGGACTAACTATTCATAGCCTAAGTCTTTATGGACAAATTTCCCCACCGATGATGGTCTTTATCAAATTAGTCATATCTCGGGGGGGCAAAGCATTAACAGGGAAAACCTCAGAAAATGTTTGTCGCGCTATCCGTGAATCATTAGCTGGCCACTTTGAGGTGGAAGAAATGTTAGCAGTAGAATTTAATCTAGATAGTGGTTTAGAAGAAGTAGCCACAGAATTTTATGTTGATCCTGTGTTTCATCTACCAGCACTATTAATTGAAGCTGATAATCAACCAGGTCTATTCTACAAAGTTATGTATGCCATCTGGCAGGAAGATTTGTTAGTAGTTAATGCCAACTTGTTAGTTTGGCGTGGGCGGACTCGTCTCATTCTTTATCTTCTGGGGCCAAATGAAAGTTTGATTCCAGAATACCTAGGCCAAAAAATTGCTGAAGGTGTGCGACAAAGATTGATGGGAGAAAGGTACTAAGCAATACTACTCATTTAAAATGGGTTTGAGAAAGTTAGGTATAAACCAATAAACCTGAGTTTGATGTAAAACAAATCTCTAAACTGATAACTATCAAGGCTTATAACCTAAACACCGAGAGATATTATCAACTAACTTAGCTAATTGATAAAATAGTCAGAACTACTGGTCAGATGTACACTTAGCGGGTAAAAGGCCCACAATATAATAATTTTACTATTCACGGCTTTTATCTCTTATATCCGTTTCGATGCTTATCCAGTACCTGGCTTTTCGGCCAGTCTCTAGGAGGGACTATTAGCTTCTAAATATATAGTCATTTAAAATAAAAATGAAACACTTTTTCTCCTGAAACTCATTTATAGCAAAAAATATTAGTCTCAACCTAAATTTAAATAACTATAACTTTATTTTTAATCTAAATGTTAAGAGCATAAGTAAAATTAATTATTTATACTCAGGACTTACGAAGGCAAACTCCGCAAACCCGGTTTCTCGTAGATATTTATGTGTTAAAAACAATGATTTACTGTCTTAACCGGGTTTTTTGCGTAAGTCCTGATACTTGTACTGTTCCGTGTTTACTTAGCACTTTTTGAGATATTTATGTATTTGTTTTTGATACTTTACATAACTTTAAAAAATATGTGTAATTAATTTTGCACAACTACTTACAACAAGATCCCCACTCTCCTAGGAGGATGTCAATTTGGATATATCCACTCTATATTCACTCTTATTTTTATTTTTTACTTCCTCAAGATGAAGCCCCACAATAACTAAATCTCCCTTGATACCGTTTAAATCAGCTACTTTTGGCAAATAACCCCAACGTTGAAAATTAAACTTATTAAATAAATTTAAACTAGGTATATTATGAGAAAAAATAAAGCCAAGCAAAGTCTTAATTCCCAACTGAGGACTACGATGAATTGCCTCTGAAAGTAATTTTTTTCCCATTCCTTGACCTTTATATTCAGGAGCAACATATATACTTACTTCCACTGTAGCTTGATATGCTAGTCTGTCATCGAAAGACTGAAAACTTAGCCATCCGACCACTTCATCATCTAGTTCTATAACTAAAATAGGACGACTATCTGGTGAGTGTTCTTGATACCAAGAAATACGACTCTCCATCGATATAGGTTCTAAATCTCCTGTAGCAATACGACTAGGAATTGAGGCATTATAAATCTCTACAATTACAGTTAAGTCTTTAGCTTCGGCATTTCTGATTTTCATTACTGATTATGTCTTTAGCTTCCCCTTTTAGAAAAAAATAAACTTCAGTCTTTCCAGTCTCTGGCTTGAGCAGTCGGTAATATTTCCCTACGGGACATGAAAAACCCATTTACAACTCAGGAGGCTGACCGATAATTGATCACTGAAGCTAACTGGTGAATTAAAATGACTACCCTAATAGTTCACCATATGAAATTTGTATAAGTCCATTACATTTTTAATGGCCATCCGAGAATTAGCTCCTAAATTCAGGGATGAAATATGGCCTCGACTGAGATGATCAGCCGCAGCACAACCAATCATGGCTGCATTATCTGTACAGAATTTTAGTGAGGGAAATAGTACCTGCAAATTATGACTCCCTGCTGCTCTACTTAGGTGCCATCGCAAACCACTATTAGCTGCTACACCTCCACCAATAGCAATTTTATTTAAACCATAGTCTAACGCACAAGCGATCGCTCTTTTTGTTAACCCCTTTGCTACAGTTTCTTGAAAGCTGGCTGCAATGTCCCTAGTTACTGAAGACCCACATGATAACTTACTACCATCTTGTTCTAATTTCTGAACTAATCGCAGTACTGCAGTTTTGAGTCCACTAAAACTAAAATCGTAAGGATGATAACCACCTCCAGGTAAAGAAATTTTTCCTTCGGGAAGAGCAAAGGCTAATTTATTCCCTTTTGCAGCTAATTTATCAATTATTGGCCCACCCGGATAACCAAGATTTAATAATCTGGCTACTTTGTCAAAAGCTTCTCCTGCTGCATCATCTCTTGTTTGTCCCAAAGTTTCATATTTCCCACAGTCTTTGACATAAATCAAACTGGTATGACCTCCAGACACTAATAAACTCAGAAAAGGGGGTTTTAACTCCGGTTGACTCAGATAGGCTGCATAAATATGACCTTCTAAGTGATGGACTCCAACAAAAGGCTTTTCATGGACAATAGCTAGAGTTTTTGCTGCTGTCAGACCAACTAACAGAGCACCAACTAGACCAGGAGCGCAAGTAGCTCCAATACCATCAATATCTGGCCAATCTAAATCTGCCTCTCTCAAAGCGGAGGCGATCGCCTGATTAATTATTTCTAAATGTTGTCGTGAAGCTACTTCTGGAACTACACCTCCATAAAAGCTATGGATATTAATTTGTGACTTTACAATATTACTTAAAACTTGACGATTCTTAACGATGGCCACAGATGTTTCATCACAACTTGTTTCTATAGCTAAAACCCTTGTCATTGCTACATAAATTAATATTAATTTTGTCAAAATACTAGCACTAAATAAATTTAGTTTTGGGATAAATAAAGTATTATAAAATCAAACAAACAACAAATACCTGCGCTGAAGCGCATCATGGTAAAAGTGTCTGTAGAAATGATGCAGAGAAGGTGAGATAAATACTGGCCAAGCTAGCACTCATTGAAACAGAAAATCTTGGTTGTGCAGTTAAAAATACCGCTCCAATGCTATTGTTTTTGGAGTTGGAAAAATATTAATGAGAAAATTCCTACTTTTAGCTTTATTTAGCAACAAAAGTCGGGATGATTGTCAACACTTTGTAATAAAAGGAAACAATTCCATGAGGCGATTTTTGGCTTTAGTTTTAGCCATTAGTCTTTGGGTAACTTGTATACCTACAGCATCAGCATATAATTTAGTACCTTGTTCAGAATCACCTGTTTTTCAGGCACTAGCGGAAGATGCTCTTCCTACTACAGCAGACCCCGAATCTGGCAAAAAACGATTTGAACGTTATTCCCAACAACTTTGTGGAGAAGATGACGGACTACCCCATTTGATTGTAGATGGAAGTTGGAACCACGCAGGTGATTTTACCATTCCCGGCCTTTTATTTTTGTATATTGCAGGTTGGATTGGTTGGGTAGGTCGTTCTTATCTCCAAACAATTAAGTCTGAAAAAAATACAGAGGAAAAAGAGATTATTATTGACGTGCCTTTAGCCATCAAAAAAATGCTAGGTGGATTTTCGTGGCCGGTGTTGGCATTTGTGGAATATACTTCTGGCAAAATGTTTGCTAAAGACGATGAAATTACTGTTTCCCCTCGCTAGAAATGTCCATAAATGGAGCAGTTAAAATTTGGTAATTTTAGTCAGTATAAAAATACTAATTAATAATTACTAAGCTTATCTAAAACAATGTTTTTAAAGAAGCGGTCAACACTTCATTCACATTCATCAGCAACTAGTAAGATGATTTTTTGAAAGGTACGAGAAGGGGATTTAAACCCTGAGTCAACCTACTAATCTGATAGTTGGGTGGTATTTTAAGCACCTGGTGCTGAAAGCTGTCTGAGAGTCCTTCTGTAGTAAAATAGCTGAAGACTAAAAGTTGATAGCTAATTAACGTTGTTTGAACTATGCCTGATTTAAAAATTAGTTTCAGGAGAAATATTTATGCAAGACCTACTTAAGTATCTGTCCAC
This sequence comes from Trichodesmium sp. MAG_R02, assembly GCA_023356605.1. Lineage (GTDB taxonomy): Bacteria > Cyanobacteriota > Cyanobacteriia > Cyanobacteriales > Microcoleaceae > Trichodesmium. The sequence goes on from JAKQYE010000291.1 coordinate 5,535, forward strand.
TGCCCCAGTTTTGGCGACAGCTTGGACGATTATCATAGCAGGAATTTTAATCGAATTTAATCGCTTTTTGCCCGACCTGCTTTTCCATCCTATGTAAAAGCAAAAAAGTTAACTTTTGAGTTAATTCATAATTAATCTGAATTATCTTAACTATTTAGATATTCAGGTTTAATCTGATAGTGTAACTAAAGATTTAACTCAGATTTAGACTCAATTGCAAAATTAAAAATGATGGTGCAGAATAAATCAATGTTTTCTCATATGCAGTTGAAAATTTTATTTCTGACACCATCTATCTGATATAATTTAATTTGAGTTCTATCAAAAACATGGTAACTTCTAAATAAAAGGCATCCATGGAAAAAACAATAGATAAGTTATGGTTAAAATAGGGGTTGTGACATAATGGGGTATAAGATTTATTGCTATGGCTTATTCCTTGTTTTTTGCCCCATAAAATCGATATCTTTGTATATCTTAGTCTTGGTAAGAAACTCTATACAAGAAAGGTCAAATTAAATACTTTAAAAGCTCTGAATAACTGATTAAATGAAATCCTATATCGCTGCTGCAATATCAATGACAAGTGTGCCTGACTTGGCAAAAAATTTATCACAAGCAGAAGAATTAATAGAATTAGCTATCCGTCAAGGTGCAGAATTAGTAACTTTGCCCGAAAATTTTCCTTTCTTAGGTGGAGAGGAAGAAAAAATATCTCAAGCAGAAGCGATCGCCACAGCAAGTGAAAAATTTCTCAAAACAGTTGCTCAAAAATATCAAATCACAATTTTAGGAGGTGGGTATCCAGTACCAACAACAGATGGCAAAGTTTACAATGTTGCATCTTTAATTGAGCCTAATGGCATAGAAGTAGCAAGGTATGAAAAAGCACATTTATTTGATGTGAACTTACCCGATGGCAATACCTATCAAGAATCAAACACCGTCAAAGCAGGTACTAAGTTACCATCGGTTTATAAATCCAAAAATTATGGAAATTTAGGGATATCAATATGTTATGATATAAGGTTCTCCGAACTCTATCGACACCTCTCAAATACAGGAGCTGAAGTTATATTTATACCGGCAGCTTTCACCGCATATACAGGAAAAGACCACTGGCAAGTATTACTCCAAGCGCGGGCTATAGAAAATACTTGTTATATTATTGCCCCGGCTCAAACAGGTAATCACTACGGCAGAAGACAATCTCATGGCCATGCAATGATAGTTGACCCCTGGGGTTTGATTTTGGCAGATACCGGGGACAAACCAGGGGTGGCGATCGCAGAAATTGACTCTAATCACCTAGAACAAGTTCGTAGACAAATGCCATCCCTCCAACATAGGGTCTTCATATCTTGAGCAGAAAATAAGGT
>JAKQYE010000292.1 GCA_023356605.1 Trichodesmium sp. MAG_R02
TATAATGATTAATTGTTTAACCCAAATTTTTTAGTAAAGACTAGGAGAAGTTTACCGAATAAGGTTATGAAATCCTGATAATACCATTTCACAATCATTATTTTTAGAGAAGTCTATTGATAATCTAATTCAACCTTTCAGTATTACCTCCTGAAACCCAACCTATGCGATCGCTCCTATCATCTACCCGAACTTTTTGCCATCTCTTATCAGAAGTCTCCTCAAGAACTATAACTTTCTCCTGATAAGAAATACCCCCAATACGAATAGCATTTCGACTAGGAGTATCGCGAAGAATCAAACCAATAGGTTCTACCACAACAGCCCTATAAGTTCCAGCATCTAACTCATTTGCATTTGCTGATTTTCTATTGCTAGCAGCTACAGTTGGCTGAGAAGACTTACCAGCCTTTTCAACTACAGGTTTTTCATTTTGAAATATTGGCTTTTCAGGGGTTTTTGTAAGTTTAGCTGCAAAATAAAGAACTGCTGCTGCACTAGCTCCAACTAGTAACAATACTGCTAAAATAAAGCCTACTAGAAATTTGAAGAATCCATACAAACTCATAATTTTTCAGTTTCTTTCCATTAAAACTTACCTTTGAAGCCATCATATCTAGAAGCAAGACGAGCCTTACCTGCCGCCGCCCAATCTTGTAAAAACTTAATTTGTTCCTCAGCAGTTCTAGCTAAAGGAATAATTTGACTAGCAGACTCCAAGATATCCTCAGTAGTAAACTCACGATTTTGACTAAACCCAATGTGCATAGCTTCTATTAAAGATTGTTCTATTTCTGCACCAGAAAAATCTGGAGTTTCATAAGCTAGCCGCTCCATATCATAACTCTTAATATTATGAGGTCGTAACCGAGATAAATGTACTTCAAAAATAGATTTTCTTTCCTTCTGATTAGGTAAACCCACAAAAAATATTTCATCAAACCTACCTTTTCGTAACATTTCCGGCGGTAAAGACTGAATATTATTAGCAGTAGCTACCACAAAAACAGGAGATATCTTTTCAGCTAACCAAGTAATAAAAGTACCAAAAACGCGACTCGTAGTACCCGCATCTCCTTGACTTTTCAACCCAGCAAAACCTTTATCAATTTCATCTATCCAGAGAACACAAGGGGCCAAAGCTTCAGCAATAGAAATCATCTGTCGGGTACGAGACTCCGACTCTCCCACCAAACCCCCAAATAAACGACCCACATCCAAACGTAATAAAGGTAAATGCCAATGATGAGCGATCGCCTTAGCAGTAAGAGATTTACCAGTACCCTGTATTCCTACCAAAAGTAAACCCCTCGGATGAGGCAAACCATATTGTCTAGCCCGTTCAGAAAATGCCCCTCCCCGTCGTAATAACCAATCTTTAAGATTATCCAAACCCCCAATATCGGAAATATTTTGATGTGCAGGATAAAAGTCCAATATTTGAGTTTGACGAATAGTTTGGCGTTTTTCTTCTAAAATCAAATCAACATCATCAAGTTCTAACTCTCCATGGGAAGCGATCGCCCTAGCCAAAACTCTTCTAATTCTTTCTATAGATAATCCCAGAGAAGCCCGAACTACTTCATCTAATAAACGTTTTTCCGGATATTGACCCATTGCCACTAATAAGCGTTCTACCTCTATTGAAATTTCTTGGCTATTGGGTAGTGGGAATTCTATTATAGTAATAACCTCAGTTAAATCTTCTGGAACAGATATTTGAGGAGCTAAAATCACCAAATTTTTAGGTTGAGACTTTAACTTTTTTGCCAAATTCCTGAGCTTCCTAGAAATAGAAATATCCTCCAAAAATCTTTGAAAATCTCGCAATATAAATATTGCCGGAGCTGACTCTGGCAACTTTTCCACAAGTTCTAAACCTTGAAGAGGATTTCTTTTTCCCCAGCCCATATCATTAGGATTATTTTGATATCCTTCCACAAAATCCCAAACATATACCCCTCTATTACCTTGCTTCTTTGCTAATTCAGTAATTGCATTTTCTACCCGTTCTTCCTCCCTTGTCTGGATATAAATTATTGAGTACCGCGAACGTAATAGTAGTTCAAATTCTGCTTGAAAATTCATCAATCATTATAAACATTAAATAGTGATTCTAGATAGACTAAACAATAAAAAACAATTACTTAACTGCTTCAAAATTTAGACTGATTTTTTCATTTTTATTTTTGCAGTAGAAGAAATCTTATCACGAAGTGAAGTTAGTAAAAAAATAATTAAATTCTTTTATAAATACAAAAACACTAACATTCATAATCGTGAATTTTGTCGCTCTTTATTTTGAATTAATTCTAAATAATCTCCCCTCAGCCATTATTTAATTGTCTTTTTATAGACTCCAAAGCTGCCCATCGTCTATCCAAAACTGAAGATGTGCCATTTGTACCAGATAATTTTATACCTTGGCAATTATTGTCGCATAACCTTCTAGGAGGAACCGCCAAACAAACCTGATCATACACCCATTTTTTAGGATTAAAATCTCCATCTGGAGGCAAAGTTTCCACTAAGTGTTCCACAGAATTTTCCGCCTCTATGTGAAATAACTCCTTTTGAGTCGTAACTTTATTTAACCAAATCAACTCCTTTGGATTAATCACCAATTTATAGTTATACTGTTTTAAACATCTATCACAAGTGAGGGTAATAATTGTTTCTGACTTTCCTTTAACTTCCAGATAATTTCCATGATGAGTTACTCGTAAATAACCCTTAACTGGAGTCAGTGTTTCCAATCCTAATACAAACTCTTCAAACTTAATTAATTCAGTCTGATCGGTCTTTTTCAATAGACTAGCAATAGATATCAATTTCATTTGGCTCAACCTCACTTATTGCTGACCATAAATTCAGAATCCGACACTAAGGACTCTGAATTTACCGTACTAAAATTAATTATTTTAATCTCTACAAATCATGCTTTTCTCCCAGCTTTTCCTACTTCTTATTAGTTTCTAATTCTTACTACTAAACGGCGGTCTGGTTCTTGCCCATGGCTGTAAGTTTCTAGGTCTTCGCAGTCCTTGAGCATAGTATGTATTTGACGACGTTCCGTAGAAGATAGAGATGTTAACTCATAATCCTGACGAGTCAAACGTACTTTTTTAGCAGCATACTCAGCCATTAATAATAATTCTTCTTGGCGACGAGCTCGATAACCCCCTATTTCGACAGTATATGCCAAATGTTGTTCATAATTATCATTACTTATATTCAGAATTGTATTGGTAAGGTACTGAATAGCATCAATTACTTTACCATCAACCCCAACTAGAACAGAAACTTGTTCTGGCGTCAGGTTAGTTTCATCTATGGTCAGCCAATAAGAATCTTCTTGTTGTCTAGCTATGACCTTTGCGGGAATTTTTGCTAAGTTTAGGAATTTCTCCAGCCATTGCTGTCCTTGATCTAGCCCTTTATCTGTATAAATATAGTTCATTACTAGCATTAAGCTTTCTTCTTAGAACGTCCTGACTCAAAGGGCAGTGCTTGTCTTCCCTTTCCTACTTTTGTTGTTTTTGGTTGTGACTCTTCTACTAACTTCTGAAGATTTTCAGGTAATGGTTCTTTAGATAAGATATATGCCTGAATAGTTTGAAATATGTTAGCTATCAGCATATAAAGTAGAACACCAGCAGGTAGAGGAGTAAAAAGAAATATTCCGGAAAATAGAATTGGAGTAATTTTGTTTATAGAGTCTTGATTTGGATTAGCATTATTAGCTCCAGGTCCTTGACCTGATATTGTCTGACTAGCATATATACTAACTCCAAAACCAATCACCATAATTAATATATCCCAGTGAATCGCCCCATTCTCATCAAAGGCACCAACACGACCGAGAGCTTTAATAAATAAAAACCCTTTATTTGATGCAATTCCCGTAATTGTACCTTGAATAGTAACTTCACCTGCTTGTAAAGCTACTAAATTACCATCTTGATCGATTTGAACTCTTTCAGAACCTTTTGTTACAGTCCATGAAGGCTTAATTTCAGATTGATTATATTCCTCAATGAGAGTATTTAAAGATTTACCCTCTACTGTTTGAAACTCAACCTTAGTTTTATCCCCAACAATTAACTTATTACCATTAGGGCTCAAAGCTAAAACTTGGTAGTGAACACCATCATCAACATATATGTTTTGAGGTGAAGTCGTATAGGCCTGTGGTTGAATTCTTTCTAACTGTTCTTGAGGAAATATTTGCAAATCTACAGTATAACTAATATCGGTAAAAGGCGATCCACGCAGAGTAGCAAATAAAGCAAAAAGTATAGGCATTTGAAATAGCAGGGGCAAACATCCTGCCAATGGATTAAACTCTTTCATCAGTTTAGCCATTTCTTCCTGCTGTTTTTTTGGATCATCTTTATAGCGTTTTTGAATCTCATCTTGTCTCTTCTTCATCAAAGGTTGCGTAACTTTCATCTTACGCATATTCCGAATTGACCCAGCATTTAATGGGTAGAGACTTGCACGAATTACAAGAGTTAAGGCTACTATTGCTAGACCATAGCTTGGCACAATCCCATAAAAAAAATCTAGGATCGGGAGCATTATGTTATTTGAAATAAATCCTATACCAAAATCCATTATTTTATGTCTACCTTGGGGCTGGTGATATTTATAATTTTGACGATTTAAAGTTATTTACTACTACTAATTCCCACATCTAGTTTCAATAGTTCATTAGCGTTTTCCCTAGATTAGTATTATAGTAGCTAATTGAAACATTTATCTAGTAAAGGATAGTTAAATGACTATCAATTAGTAGCACTATCGGCTTTTTGAGTCTTGGCTGCCATCTTGTCATTGATGTAAGCTTCAATTTCTCTAAATCTTGGTATGGCCCTTAGTTCTAAGCGAGTACCATTTCTTAGGGTAACTGCTAAATCACCCCAAGCACCCAATCCTCTTGGTACTTTTGCAACTTTGATAATTTCTGAGTAGACAATATCTGTACGATCTTGTCCCATCCAGCCACCTGTTACTGAAACTCGGCGATTAGTAATCCGATACCTTAACCATAAGGCCCGGACAACAGCCGCAACAGTTAGAGGCAGGCCAATGATTGTTAGTCCAATGAATAAATTAAGGACTAAATCTCCTATATGGGGACCACCCTCATAGATGGCTTCCTCTCGAATACCCATGCAACACCTCCACTTGTGCCAATAACTTCTCTAATTGTTGCAGAAATTCATCATAATTGCACTGTTTGGCTGTTGGTTTTACTACGATTACTATATCCCATCCTCTTGATATATACGGCAACATTTGGCGCAAAACTGCCCTAATTTGGCGTTTAATTCGATTTCTGATTACTGCTCCTTTACTTACTTTTTTGCTAATAGAAATCCCTATGCGGGTAGGTTTTTGAGCGACCAGTTTATCTTGCTCTTTAATTAATTCAGGCCCTCGCAGATGACGGAGAGCCCTCAAACTTAGATGAGAAGTATTCTTGCGAATTCCTTTCTGATATACAATATTAAAGTCTTGATGATGACGAAGCCTGCTTTCCTTAGGCAACATGGTAAGCCTTTACAATATACGTCTAAAAATCATAATTTTATGTAAATTTCAATTTCTAATAGACTGCCAGAGTTTTGCGTCCTTTTTTCCGACGGGCCTTAATTACTGCTCGGCCATTTCTCGTACGCATCCTTATTCTAAAACCGGATACTCTTCTTCTTTTACGACTAGTCCCATGTAAGGTTCGCTGAGTCATTTTTCTCTACTCCTTGGTCATCTAAATATAATAATTTCAAAGTCACAATCTCTAATTATATAGCAATCTTATCTAAATGGTGAAAGATTGAGGACACTTTAAGGCAGGAGGTACGAGGTAATTATGCTGAAGTCACAGGAGTTAGAACTCTTTTGTGATAAACCCAGTGATTTGACAAATGATTTAGGATTGTCATAACAGTCTATTCTTAACCTAATCCTCTCTTCCTAAGCAAATATTCTACTCTATGCTCAACAGCCATGTGCCAATATAGCGTAGTAAAGGTACATCACCAGGAGTCCTAATATTAGCATTAAAGTGATACATTCCTCCAAATCTGGGATTCCTGACATTGTGGAGAACTACTTCAATTTTATTACCAGCAGGAATTGGTTCAGAAGGGTAAATTTCTATAAAATTATTTTCTTTGTCCCATACTACTTCATCGATAATTATCGACTCTGGTTTTCCGGAGTTTCCTCCTCCCACACGAATTTCTATTTTGTCAGGATCAAATGTACCTTTATAGTAATTAGGATAAAAAATCGATAACTGGGCAACGGCTAAATTTAACTTGTTAGCTGGTATTCGCAGTCGATAACGATCCCAAGTCCCAGATTTACCAGAATCTAAACGGAAGTTTAACTGATTTTTCTGTTCTGGCCCACCAAATAGTGTAAACCCTGGCATTCCTTGGGCTAAACTTGCCAGTGAGAAGCCTGTCAATAGGCAACTGCTAACCATTAAAGTAGAAAGTATACGTTTCATAGAATTTTCTTTAACTTTAAATCTCCTCACTAAAACTTTATCAAGATTTGATAAATACAGCTATAGATTTTATTAGCTTAGAAAGTAAGATAGCTTTTTTATGGGTAGAGCAGAGTAGGAAGGTTTCTACAAGGTTTGGGTTGTAACGTCAGACTAAATCAGGAGGGTATAAAGGTATATTTTTCCCATCGTCCAATTCATTATTTAGCAATGGCTATAACTTAAAGAAATACTTTTTTATACTTGGCGAATTAGTATTGTTAAATTTTATTAATTTTATAAAAAACATATAAAAA
>JAKQYE010000293.1 GCA_023356605.1 Trichodesmium sp. MAG_R02
ATAGACTTACAACAGATTTTCCTAAACTATTTTCAACTTGAATTAAATGATAAGAATTTCCCAAATTTGCTAACATTTCTTTCCATGCTACTGGATTCATTAGTGTATCTACTAAAACAGGCTTTAGACCCATTTCTCCTAGCTGATAAATAGCTGTAAATAACTGCCCTTTTTGACCACGCATTTGTACAGATAAATTCTGACTTTCCTGTTTATATGACCAAGCTATAGTTGCCAAAGTTGAAATTGCAAATAATGGGATATCTAACTGTTGAGCTAAAGTTCTAGCTGTGACTATGCCGATACGAGTACCTGTGAAACTTCCCGGGCCTTTAGCAACAACAATAAAGCTTAAATCTTGCCACGTTTGAGGTGGCATAAACTCTTGTAACTTTTGATGTAAGTGAGTTGATAAGTCTCGCCCTAAGTTCCAAGTTTTAAAGCGAGTATCCTTACCAAAATTACTAACAGCTAAACCTAACTCTGGACTGGTAGTGTGAATTGCTAAAGCATATTTTTTTTGTGTATTTGTCATTTGTTTGAAGGAAGAAGGAAGAAGAAATAAGGAAAGACGAGAAAGGGTGATTAATTTTTTGAGGCAAATCAACTCTTACACTAAATTCAATTTAGACAGAACTAATATTTATAAATGTAAGGAACTTATGCTGAGGATATTAGGCAGAAGGGTGAGGGAAGAACTTAAAAAAATTTGGTTTTTATAACCTACTTTAATATCGTACCATAAATATTCACCTATTCCCAGTTAGCATTCTGGCTTTTTTTATGAATCAGAAAATATAGTCATTTCAAATTATATTGGAAAACTTTTTCTGCGGAAACTCAGTTATAGCAATAAATACTTGTTTTAATCTCAATCAAAATAACTATAAATAGCTAAAATCAAACCTTTTTTGAAGTCAATTAAAAATTTAAGCGTTCGGATAAATGGTCAGAACTACCTGTATATAATCAAAGAGTTTGTAGTTTTGACATAACTATTAATCCCTTTTGATAATTAGGCTTTTTTCAGGGTTTAGATTCATCATTTTTTGGATGATATCATCTAAATATTCTCGAGCTATCACCCAGATTTCGCAATTGCATACAACCCCAAAAATTACTATGTATTTTGTCTTTTTTACATACCTCTGTAAGTAAATAAATTAAGTTTGGATGGCCTGATTTTTTGATAAGTTTACCTCGATAATATGAAGCCGTATAAGCAATAGCTATCAGTAAAATTAAATTGGTCAAACCTTGTGTATTAGTTTGAGTGACTTCTAAATTATATCCACCTGTTTTATAATCTTTAAACATTGCCTTAATACCTATTCTAGAGCGATAAATTTTTAATACTTCATCCGAATTATCAAGATTTGTCAATAAATACTAAGGTTCTTTTTCTTTGAGTCAGTTATAATAACTTTGTAATATATCAAAAACTATATCATTTTGCTTCTTTAAATATTTTTGTAAATGTCATAATTTCAGGTAAATTTTTGCTCTCATCCACTCAATTATTTGCTCTTTTTCGACCGCCTTTAAGTAACCTTGTGCGACTTTAATATTGAAGTCTTAAACTTTCCACTCCATGAAACATTGCTTGATTTTTTCATTCACTAATAAAACTGCTGAGTTACATTTCATAATTCTTTGATTTCATGGTATGATTTTCACGACAAAATCATTTTGACATACTGTGGCTCTTTTTCTTTCTTTTGACTATGTATGTTTGATTTATAAAATTGTCTAGTTCATCCAGCAAAAATTAGGGATGCTGATGGATAGCGATCGCCCACACCTTTCTAATAATTTGTAGATTTTAACCCTTCATTAACTCCTTAAAACCATTATTTACAATAGTTTTGAGCTGCTTGTCACCCTGTGAGGTAATTCAGTCTTTTAATTTTGCTTTATGGCTTCATTTTGTACCAAACATATGAAGTCAAACTTGGCAGCTAAAACTGAGATTATAGAAATTACCAACTTTTACCTAACTTATTTATTCCCTAACATAAAATATCGGTAAAGCTACAAATAAGCAACCTAAAAGTAAGCCAAAAATATCATAAATCCAAAATTTTAAATCTAATAAACCCACTATTAAAAATATAATTGTTACTGTAGCAAATAAATCATTAGTTACCAATTTATTTTGTTTTTCAACCTGATGCTTAACTGTTATAAAAACTGATGCAATTATCAAAGAAATTAGAGGATGCCAAATAATTATACAACAACTAAAAATAAACCAGATTAAAGCAAACATCAAAGTATCTAACCAAAATTCTCTTTCCCTAAATCTGGCTAACCAAAAACTTTGAGTTCCTAACTTTGATAGCTTGACAAAATACTCTGTTTTTTGCAGCCTAAATTTATGGTTAATTATCAATATTTCTTGCCATTCGGGTACAGTCTTACCTTGAGCTTTACCTAACAATTTAATCTTCTCTATATTGTGCAACTTCAAATCTGTCAACTTAGCAGAAATTATTTTTAAAATTTGAGCATAATTAACTTTTGCGTTCGATTTTCTACTAATCACAACAGTCAAAGTATTTTTCACGCGACTCACCTGAACTTTCACCGACTTAAAATCTAAAACTCTCTGTAACTGTTGTCGAATTTCTATTTGTGGAATTAATTTTTTGGGAATTGTTGAAGTAGAAAAATAGACAGTCTCCATATAAGTAAACTGGGGATTCAAATGTCTCAGAATAGCAGCAGCAGAATAATAACGCCGATTAGTAGCACTTTGCAACATTTTGTCCAAAATTCTACCAAGTTCCTTACTGATGGACATTTTTAAATAATCTCGCCACACCCATTGACTATTTCTAATATCAAATAAATCAAAAGGTGAAACTCCAGTCAAAAGATAAATACAAGTAACACCCAAACTATAAATATCACTGGCGAAAACTGCTTTGCCCATAAGTTGTTCCGGAGCGGTATAAGCAGCACTACCAATAACAGTACCTGTTCGTGATAAACTCTTTTTATCTACTAACTTAGCAGCACCAAAATCTACTAAAACAAGTTGACCTGTAGTGCGACGGATAATATTCTCTGGCTTAATATCTCTATGAATAACTTGAGATTTGTGGACAAATTGTAATACTGGCAATAAATCATTTAACAATTCCCGAATTTTAGCCTCAGTAAATACACCTTTTTCTGCCAATTCTTGAGCCAGATTTTTACCTTCAATATATTCTTGAATAAGATATTGTTGTTCCCCTTGCTGAAAATATTTGAATAATTGGGGAATTTGAGGATGATTTCCTAAAGTTTCTAATTGTTGTGCTTCTTGCTGAAATAACTCTACAGCTTTTTGAGAGGTTTTTTGTACCTGAAGTTCCTCACTATCAGAAATTGTTTCTAAGGATTGAGGAAAATTTTGGTGATAATTTTTGTTCTGAGGAAAAAACTGTTTAATTACACAAACTTTTTCTGGGGTATTTGCTTCATCTAATGCCAAAAAAGTTCTACCAAAACCACCATATCCAATAAGTTTCAGGATGCGGTAACGAGAGTGGTTGGTTATTGTGGAATTATTATCTACTGACGGAATGATTTTCTTTGTTTCTATTTCTTCATCTCCATCACTAGGTGGAGGAATTAGTAATAATGGTGAATTGCAATTAGAGCAAATCTGAACCTTCGGAGAATTTTGTGGTTTTTTGCAGGTAGGATTAAAGCAATAACTCATTAGAATAGATAAATATTTTTATATTTATTTGATTTAACTAGAGGATATCTTTTAGTCTTAAAGGCGGTTTGAAATATTAGGTTTTAGGGTAATGGTTTAATTGGATAGGAATTTAATTCCCAACTAATTCTAAACATTTCAGGTAACTATAGCAGTCTGCCCATAGGTTGCGACAAATCAAAAAGTAGATAAAAAAGTTGAAGCTCTTATCTGTTAGCTGTTGCCTCTTGCTTGTTGCCTAAAAAGCAGTAAAATTTTTGCCACAAATAAAATAGGATTGCTATATGGGGTTTTAAGCTCACTTACTCCAAAGGTATTCTCAACTTACTGCCTTTGGAGTGTAGTGATAATAAATATAGAATAGTCAAGACATCTCTTCTTTTTTATAAAAGTTAAGAAAATTAGGGAAATGGGGGAAAAATTTTAATATATCTTCTCTGGTGTTTCCCTTTTTTTCTAAACAGCTATCCTTTACTTATATACTAGGGCAAAAATTGATGAGCAGATAAAATGAGGGAGGTAAGTGGGAGAAAGAAAAAACGAAAAATATTTTAATATTATTCATTTCAACAATAATCAATAATATTGATGGAATCTTTCCATACTTCCCTACTCTAGTTTCTCTCCAAAATTTCCAGACTGATGGATAAGGAATATATATAAAAACAAGAAAAAGAAGAGGGAATAAAAGGTTATGTGAAATACGAAAAATAATGGTACTTATTAATCTCCCTATCTCCCTATGAATTATCAGTAGCAAACATTGACCAGAAAATTAGGTCTTAAGTCTTCCCTTGGATAGGGCATGAAAAAAAATCAACTTCAGTATTTCAAACCTCGGGCCTCAACCAGAAGTATTCTTGAGTGATAACTTATAATTGAAATGACTTATCTTATATTAGATTTAATTTAGGTCGGGATCAGTTCACCAGGCCTTAATTTTGTCCATTTGCCCCTTTCTTCTAGAAAACTTTCACAACCGACAACGTCCCATTCCATCTCAATTTCCTCTTGTTTGGGACGAATATTCACATTGATAGTAGGTTCAATCGGCTCAAAATCTGGATTTTCTGTTAAATGAAGTTGTTCGTGCTGAGTTTCTACTGCATGATAAGTAACACACTGATCTACATAGTGGCAGTTAACACAAATACACATCTGTAAGTACCTCGTTGATGCTCAAGTTTAATCTTAATTAATGCAATAATCTTTTATTTTAATGATTTGATATCTTTATATTTTAACCCAAATTAATTTTATCTGGAATTGATAAAATCTCGCCTTAGAGACAAAGTTGCTTTTCTACTGTGGAAAAATATATTTTTCTTCAGAGATGATTTTAACTTTGACCTAAGTAAAAATCTAACTACAAAGAAATTAATTTGATTTTTGTGGCAATGTCGATAAATTCCCTGTCTGCTTTATCACCGAAAACTTGGCCATTTGACGGAAAAATGCTGCCTCAAACTGTTTATTTGGTGGGTGGTTCGGTGCGAGATGCTTTATTGAAGAGGAAGACTGAACATTTGGATTTAGATTTTATTGTCCTTGAGCAAGCAGTGAGTATTGCTAGAAATATTGCCAAGAAATATCAAGCGGGGTTTGTCGTTTTGGATGCGGAACGAAAAATTGCTCGGGTAGTATTTAAAGGAACTACAGTTGATTTTGCTGAGATTGAAGGTAATAGTTTGGAGGAAGATTTATGGCGACGAGATTTTACGATAAATGCTATTGCCTATAATCCTTTTACTGATGAATTAATAGATTTATTTAATGCTTTGAAAGATTTGCAAGACGGTATTATTAAAATGATAAAATCCGCGAATCTTAAAGAAGATCCTCTCCGACTATTACGGGCATATCGTCAAGCAGCCCAGTTAGGTTTTGTAATTTCCCCAGAAACTCAAATAACTATCCGAGAGTTTGCTCCTTTGCTTACTCAAGTTGCAGCAGAAAGAGTGCAGACAGAATTAGGTTATTTATTGAGTCATCCCCAAGGAATGATTTGGATAGAAAAAGCTTGGAAAAATGGTTTACTCTCAGATTATTTTCCTGCAGCAACAGAAAATCTGGGAATAGGAAAAAAGGTAGAGATAGTAGTAGAGCAATTAGAAAAAGATTGGTCTAATTTAGAAGTAGAGTTAGGGAGTGGGTTGCGCAATACAGTCAAAACATCTTTATTGGCGATCGCTAAGTTAGCAATATTAGTTAATCCTTACCCCGAAAAAGCGGAGGTTGAATTGATGCGGTTGAAGTATAGTAATGCAGAAGTTAGAAGTATAATAGCAGTTATTAAAGGTTTAGCAAAACTGTCAGAAATAGAAGTTATTCAGATGTCTGTTAGAGAACAATATTTTTTCTTTCAACAAATAGGAAAAAATTTTCCTGCCTTAGCAGTTGCAGCAGTGGCAAAAGGAATATCTATAGAGGAAATAAATTGTTTAATTGAACGTTATATTAATCCAGACGATCCAGTTGCTCATCCCACAACTTTATTGAATGGACATGATTTAATTACAGCTCTGAAATTACCATTAGGTCCTATAGTTGGTCAGCTTTTAACTGAGATTCAAATTGCACGAGCTGAAGAGAAGATTTTCACTAAAGGGGAAGCTATTAAATTAGCAGAAAGATTAATTGAAGTCAGGAAGGATCTTTCTTCCTTCTAAATATGACGTACTTTTTTCTTGGTGGATGCCTTCGCTCTGGAACTACTTTATTATAAAAAGTTATTTGCTCCAATACCAAAGTTAATCCGTTAATTGGAGAAATAGGTTATCTGTATTATTTAGTTAATGCTTATAGCACAGGTAAAATTGATTTTGAAAGTCAGAGCAAATATTATTTTTCCTATCTAGCAGAACTCAGAAATTTTAGTGCTGAATTAGTAAATAAATTTTTAAAACATATCCGTCCATAAATATTATAATGACCATACTCATATTATTCTCAAATACCCTAGATGAATAAAACATCAATCTATTTGGGACAGCGATCGCTACTTGCTCAACAGGAAAATGGTACGATGCTGATTTTTCCAAGATATTTTCCACTAATAACTATTGTTCAATAGATGAATAAAACATCAATCTAT
>JAKQYE010000294.1 GCA_023356605.1 Trichodesmium sp. MAG_R02
CATCGCCATAACCAAAACCTTGTAGGGACCTTGCATGCAACGTCCCTACTGTGGTCGACCGACATGAAAAATTCTGTAATATCCAGGGTAGAACTCGTAATGGGGCCAATCTCTTCCATGGTAATGGAGGTCAAGTTATCATTTGGTCGGATAGAATTATTAATTTTAGGGGAAATATTGGTGCACTAAGAGGAGGAGTTTCAGGAGATAGAGGTTTTGTTGAAGTTGGGGGAAAAGAACAATTAATATCTGAGAGGAAAGTGGATATTACTGCGACATCAGGAGCTAAAGGTAGGATTTTATTTGCCCCGGAAAGTGTGACGGTTGGAAAGGATAGTTCGGAGATTTATGATACAGAAAATACTGATAATTCGACAACTGAATTTGCTGATAATTCTGAAGCAAAAAAAACAGAAACTCCTCTTGTTCCTTTTGCTGTAGATGAGAATTTTGATGTGATAATTTTGGCGGATAATTTAGGGAATTTGTCAGATCATGTGATTATTGATGCTGATAATTATATCACCAGGACTTACGCAAAAAAACCGATTTCTACAGTAAATCATTGTTTTTAACACATAAATATCTAGGAGAAACCGGGTTTGCGGAGTTTGCATTCGTAAGTCATGATTACCATAAATGAAAGGATAAAAATTGATTCTTCTGTGGAATTAAAGGCTGGTCAAAATATTAATATAAATGCGGATATTGATATTGTCCTAAATGGAAATATTGATTTATTGGGTAATAATGATCAGATGAATTTAGCTAACCATTCTGATGGGAAAGTTCGATAAATCAATTCCATGGAACAACATAAAATGCTGGAAGTGGTGGGATTGATATTGAGTTAGGAATTTTAGGGAAAGTAGGTGATATAAATCTAGAAAATTTAACGACAAAAGGGGAGGTTATTGTTGATGCTAATAGGGGAAATATTGTTGGAGTTTCTGAGAATTCTTCGATTAATACGAAGACTGTTTTGTTTAGAACTTATAGGAATGAAGGAATAGGTTTTCTTGGTGAACCTTTACGGTTATATGTGGAGAATTTGGAGGCAGTTTCTGGTAGTAGTGGGGTGTTTTTTGATATGGGAAATGTGAATATTGGTGGTGTGAGTGAGGATGTGGATGGTATTTCTACTTTTGGGGGAAATATTGAGATTAAGAGTACAGGAAATGTGACTTTAAATGAAACTATTTCTACTATAGCAGTCCCTTGGAGGTTGCGACAAATCAAAATAGTAAATAAAACTTTTAAAACTCTTACCTATTCTCTGTTCCTTGTTTCCTGTTCCCTAAAAAATAGTAGGATTTTTGCCACGAACGCTCATAGAATTGTTATATTGTAGAGAATAATTCTGAAAGGACGTCTGAAACAATAGGGAAAAAGAACGCCGACACCGTTGATAACCACTTTCAGATTTTGGGCAAGTTTTCCCAAATGTTTTAGTTTCCTAACTCCTGATAAATTAAAAAAACTGGAAAAAAATATGTTATTTCCTAATATTCAGTTATCCTTAATAAAGATATGATTGAAGGTATAATTTATGAGTTCAGAAACAATAGTTAAGCAATCTTTAGAAACACCTACTGCATATACAAAATTTAATGCTGACAACTTCAATGCTTATGTAATGAATACTTACGGGCGTTTCCCTATTGCCCTCGAAAGGGGTGAAGGCTGTCGTGTTTGGGATACTGAAGGAAAAGAATATCTCGACTTTGTTGCTGGAATTGCTACTTGCACTCTCGGTCACGCTCACCATGTGATGATGGCAACAGTGTCAGAGCAAATGCAAAAATTGCATCATGTATCCAACTTATACTATATTCCAGTTCAGGGAGAATTGGCACAATGGCTAATACAACATTCCTGTGCTGACAAAGCATTTTTCTGTAATTCTGGAGCCGAAGCTAACGAAGGAGCCATCAAACTTGCCCGTAAATATGCCCATGAAAAGTTAAACATCGAAAATCCCACAATTCTGACTGCCCACGCTAGCTTCCATGGGAGAACTCTAGCAACTATTACCGCAACTGGACAGCCGAAATATCACAAAGGTTTTAGCCCCTTAATGCCAGGATTTTATTATGTACCCTACAATGATATTACCGCTATAGAAAGTGCGATCGCGGAATTAGACAAAGACAAACGACAAGTTGCAGCTATAATGTTAGAAGCACTCCAGGGAGAAGGTGGTGTGCGGCCCGGTGAGATAACTTATTTCCAAAGAATTAGAGAAATTTGTAATGAAAAAGGCATTCTTTTAATATTAGATGAAGTACAAGCAGGAATGGGTCGCAGTGGCAAACTTTGGGGATATGAAAATCTTGGCATCGAACCAGATATTTTCACTTCTGCTAAGGGATTAGGTGGTGGTATCCCCATCGGCGCAATGTTATGTAAATCTCACTGTGATGTTTTTGAAGCAGGCAGTCATGCTAGTACGTTTGGCGGAAACCCTTTTGTTTGTGCGGTAGCATTGGCAGTTTGTCAGACTTTGGAAAAGGAAAATTTATTGGCAAATGTACAGCTGAGGGGGGAAGATTTACGGACAGGATTAAAAGCCATTGCAGCTAAGTATCCTAACTTGTTTAGGGAAGTACGTGGTTGGGGTTTGATTAATGGTATGGAATTAAATTCAGATGTAGAGTTGACTTCTATTGATATAGTTAAAGCTTCCATGAATGAGGGGTTGTTAATTGTGCCTGCGGGCCCAAAGGTTTTGCGGTTTGTCCCTCCACTGATAATTACTGAGACTGAAGTGATGGAAGCTATGGATGCTTTGGCAAGAGCGATCGCTAATGTTGTTAAGTAGCTAGAGCTTGTTGATTAACTGTCAAAGTCTTAACAGATAAAAGTAAGTTGCCTTTTGGGTCGAAAAAGATGGTAGCTTTTTGATCCAAAAGCCTCGTCCATATTAGTATTTTGACCCTAACGGAGTGAGAGTCAACCTGAGATGAACAGATGTATTAGGTTTCATAAAAGAGACGCAGGCAAACTGAGAAACCCGGTTTCTCGTAGATATTTATGTCAGGACTTACGCAGTGCCGCTATATATAGTGAATTTTTGACAATAAATTCAGATATTTACACTACAAGTAGTGCCTTTACGTAAGTCCTGTATGTGTTAAAAACAATGATTTACTGTGTTAACCGAGTTTATTTGCGTAAGTCCTGATATTATCTGGGGCAGTCATGAATTTTAGTAGAAATTCAACCGTACCAACACCACCACCCCACCTGCCACCTGCCACCTGCCACCTAACACCTGCCACCTGCCACCTAACACCTGCCACCTGCCACCTAACACCTGCCACCTAACACCTGCCACCTGCCACCTGCCACCTGTCACCTGCCACCTGCCACCTGCCACCTAAAACCTAACACCTGCCACCTACCACCTGCCACCTGCCACCTAAAACCTAAAACCTGCCACCTAGCAACTGAAAGTAGGTTTTAAAATAATCTTTGTACCTCAAGTAAAAGAAAAAAATCAAAACCTGCTCCTAGAAAAAATAACTATCCTAAGATTTTGTCGCTTCAGCAAACCTAATTTTCAAATAATCATCTTCCATTTTGGCCCCTGCAGGTTGCAACGCTGCTAAAGCCTGAGGCAAAACTAAATTCCGACGATGATTACCAATTCTAATATTCAACTCATCCCCAGTTTTATTCAATTGAATTTTCTCTTTAGGAATTCCTGGCAAATATAACTCCAAATTATAATTACCCTTCTGTTGTACTACTTTAACAGTGTTTTCTTTGTAATAAACCTGACTGGGGTCTTCATCTCCATACAAAGTTTCTTTCAACCTCTTCAAAGCAGCTAAACCACACATTTCTTCAGAATAAAGAGGTACTTCCTTAACAGGCAAAGGTCTAAAGTTATCATAAATTTCTTGCCGATATTGTTGTTGATTTTCCTTCCACTTTTTAAAGAAAGGGTCACTCACAGAATCAGGAATAATCCGATTTGCCACTACCAAATCTGTAGAAACATTGTATAAACTTAAATAAGCATGAGCACGTAAAGACTCCTTAATAACCATTTTTTCAGGATTAGTAACTAAACGTACAGAAGTCTTAGTATTATCAGTTAAGACTTTTTCCAAAGCCTCAATCTGCTCATAAAATTCATAAGGAGCATCCATAACCTCCTTATCTGGCAAAGAAAAACCAGTAATAGGTTTAAAAATAGGTTCAAAAAGAGGTCTTAATGCTACCGACATTCCCTGCAAAGGTTTATAAAACTTTCTCATATACCAACCACCAACTTCTGGCAAGCTCAAAAGTCGCAAAGCAGTACCAGTCGGAGCAGAATCAATAATTAAAACATCATATTCCCCCTCATCATAATGACGTTTCATTCGCACCAAACCAAAAATTTCATCCATTCCCGGCAGAATTGCTAACTCTTCAGCTTGCACACCATCCAAACCCCGCGCCTGCAAAACTTGAGTAATATAACGTTTAACAGCTCCCCAGTTTCCCTCCAGTTCCATCAAAGCATCTAATTCAGCACCCCAAAGATTCTCCCTAACCTTCCGAGGTTCGTGGCTCATTTCCATGTCAAAGCTATCTGCTAGGGAGTGAGCTGGATCAGTGCTGAGAACCAAAGTTTTATGGCCTAACTCCGCACAACGTAGTCCTGTTGAGGCTGCCACTGATGTTTTACCAACCCCACCTTTTCCCGTCATTAATATTACGCGCATCAATTATTTGACCTTTTCCGAAAAAGTTTACATATTTTAACTTTAGCGGATTTTTAACTTTTCTAACATTTAATTTAGGAGATTTTCAAGATCAAAATTTTAGTTTTTTATTAATGTATCTACATAAGCTGAGAATTATTGACCTACTTCATTTGAAAAAGCTGTTTTAAAACATCCAGTCGAGATATATCCCAATAGTCAATATGACTGTTAATCAGTCCATCTTCATTGAGTTTCAATTCACTCCATCCTGGTATTACCATTCGAGGTTTCCAAGGGGCAGGGGCTGTCCAGCTAAGTGTCCAACAAGTTTTAATCACATTTCCTGAATGACTAATATCGTGTAAGTCAAGTTGAATATCATTAAACCAATTATTCATAAAACTGATCATTTTTTGATAACGACCTATACCTCGAAATTTATTTAGTGGGTCTTCAAAATAAACATTTTCTGCATAAATACTATAATTTTGGTCAGTCGGAAATTTTTGATAATCTTGTTTAAGTATTGAAATGACATCCATTTTGTTTTTTTACTTTCTCTTTTGCTTCCTTGTTCAACTCAAAAATAGTTAAGTATCTTCTTTAAGTAATTATACACAATTAATTCCAGAATAGGTGCTAAAACTAAGCCTTCAGCACTTCAGCCGTCAGCCATAGCGCAATTAATTGGTCGTCCTGCACAAAAAGATACATGAAAGTAATAAATTACAAAGTAAAGTTGATCATCTTTTTCGCGTCGGACTTTTAATTCTTTTTGGGAACTAATTTTTCCTTATAGATGATAGCTGAATACCTACTGGCGAGATACTCCCACACTATAGCGTCAGCTTATTGTGAGCTCCTCGCTTCCGTGTTCCGCAACTCCCCAGACTTTACGAGCTTTAAGGATCCAATACCATACCACCCTGTTTGTTATACTTATCCCTGAGCTTATGTTACCCTCTATTACTATCAGGACTTACCCAGGCAAACTGAGAAACCCGGTTTCTCGTAGATATTTATGTGTTAAAAACAATGATTTACTGTCTTAACCGGGTTTCTTTGCGTAAGCCCTGACTATACTGCAGTGCTTACAATCTGGGAATTCTTTTGGATAATTCTTTGGGGACTTTTCTACCACAATTTGAGCAATATTGGCTGGTTTTGAGTAATTCTGGGTGTATAGCTTTGTTGAACCTAATAACGGAGAAAATGAATAGTGGCTGTTTGACCGAGTAGAAACACAAATAATGACTTTGATTCTTAAAGCTTTTGCCTAAGTCCAGGGGATTAATCAGGAGATACAAGCTTTACTGGTACTGGATAGAGCTGGATGGCATATAAAAATCTGGATTATCTCTAAGTTGAGGGACTGTCATTATTAACGGACCTGCATTAATCGGACAATTGACGGTGGATTAATCTCACGCCATAATCTTTGATTTGGCGTGAGGCTTCTCGAGGATTTAGTTAGCTAATCCATTCCAGAACAGCTTCTTCTTTGGTATTGGTAAAACGCTTTGGAGTTTCGCGATTAAACTTCATGTGAATAGAGCGGTTTTGTTCACCATCAACTGCTACTGCCATGATAGGGTAATTAATCAAACCATCAGGGAAAGCCATTTGGAAGCGGAATGTACCATCAGGGTTCAGTTTAATAGGTTGCCCAGCAATGGTAACATTAGCATCAGGCTCAGTTGCACCATGGATAATAAGTTCGGCGTCAGCAATTAACCAAAACTTCCGAGGGCGAACTGGTGGCATAGAGGCAGCAACACCAGACATATTTATGCCGATGCCAGACATACTCATACCAATACCTGAAGTAGTTAAGCCGACTCCTGACATATTGATGCCGATGCCGGACATACCCATACCAATACCTGAAGTAGTTAAGCC
The DNA here is from genome assembly GCA_023356605.1 of Trichodesmium sp. MAG_R02. Lineage (GTDB taxonomy): Bacteria > Cyanobacteriota > Cyanobacteriia > Cyanobacteriales > Microcoleaceae > Trichodesmium. The sequence continues at coordinate 6,600 of JAKQYE010000294.1, forward strand.
GACTCCTGACATATTGATGCCGATGCCGGACATACTCATACCAATACCTGAAGTAGTTAAGCCAACTCCTGACATATTAATGCCGATACCGGACATACTCATGCTTATACCGGAAGCAGTTAAGCCAACTCCTGACATATTAATGCCGATACCGGACATACTCATGCCTATACCGGAAGCAGTTAAGCCAACTCCTGACATA
>JAKQYE010000295.1 GCA_023356605.1 Trichodesmium sp. MAG_R02
GTTGATCTACACTTAGGTGTTCTTGGATACTTAAGCGTCTTGGCATAATGGCGATCGCTCCGGGGAATTATTTTTCTCCTCTTCTATTATACACAAACGATGCTACCGGACATGATATCACCTATCAATACATCTCGATTTGGAAATTATTCGTAATTATTGTGCCAAATAATATCTCATCCTTATTTAAAATAAATATAAAATGACTATAACAGAAAAATCAATTTTAATTAGGAGAGATGGGGTAGGCAACCTTCACTTACCTACCCCATCTCTAAAAATGATTATTATTATCAAAAACAAAAAATCTTGAGTTTTCACAGAGCTTTAATCGTTTAAACCATTATCCCACAATGGTTTTGAACTGCTGATCACTCCGTGAGTCATTTGTCCGAAATCTGCTGTATTTGAGTCGATATAAGACACTAAACCTAACATAATTCCCAGTGTCTATTCCATTAAATCAACCACAGAATGACGCTTAACACTTTTCAACAAAGCATCAACATCTTCCTCTCTAGTATTAAAAGCAGTGACAAGTCGAATTATCGGCAAAGTCCCCTCCTGCCAAACATAAAACTCAAAACCATCAGCTCTCAAAGCATTAACCATGGACTCAGGAATTTCTACAAAAACTTCATTCGCTTCCACAGGATGACACAACCTCAACAAAGGTAACTTTACTAAACCTTGAGCTAACTTAGTTGCCATCTCATTAGCATGACTAGCATTCTTCAACCATAAATTATCAGTAATATAAGTTTCCAACTGAGCGGACAAATATCGCATCTTCGAGAACAAATGACCACTACGTTTGCGACGATAAGCAAATGTTTTTGCCAAATCTTGATTAAAAAAGATTGCCGCTTCTGCTGCCATCGCTCCATTTTTAGTTGCACCAAAACACAGTACATCTACCCCTGCTCGCCAAGTTATATCCGCCGGCGCACAGTCTAAGCTCACAACAGCATTAGCCAAACGCGCCCCATCTATATGTAGACATAGATTATGAGCATGAGTAATTTTAGCAATTTCACCTATCTCCTCAGGCAAATATACTGTCCCCACTTCCGTTGCTTGAGTAATACTAACTGCCGCAGGTTGAACATGATGTACTACACCTGCCCCTGCGTTTTCTAATGTTTTGCTTAATTCAGAAGGATGAATTTGAGCATCTGTGCCATTGAGTGTCACCAGTTTTGCACCACCTGTGTAAAATTCTGGAGCACCACATTCATCCACATTAATATGAGATTCAGCATGACAATAAATAGCTCCATAACCAGGAGTGATGGCTGATAAAGCTAGAGCATTAGCAGCAGAACCCGTAGTAACAGGGAAAACTGTCACAGGAGTTTCAAAAATTAATGAAAATTTAGTTTCTAAGCGTTGAGTGTATTCATCTCCACCATAAGGCATCATAGCTCCTTCATTGGCAGCTATCAGGGCTGCCATAATTTCTGGGCATACCTCAGTCACATTATCACTACAAAAATTCATAGTACCTATCTTTTTAGCTTTATCCAAAACACTTTACCAGTATGGAACATTCCTAGTTTGTTTGCATCTCTTAGTAGGACAGTTTCGCTATCGAACACCCAGTCCAAATATTTTTTGTCTGTTCCCTATTCCTTATTTCTCTTATTTTTTATACTCCCTAAAACCATAAATATATGTACTTCATCAAGTAAGAAATTGCCGTAACAGTTAAATTCTGGGTAGTGGTGTACAAGTAGTGATTTTTGCAGTTAGACTCCTGACAGTAAAAGGGGTTTACTTATGAATATCACTACATCTACAGGACTACCAAATTCTGATACTAAGAATAAATTTGATAATTTCCATGTCAGTAATGGAAACTATCATAATTAGCATTAACTAAAAAACGTCAATAATTATACAAAAAAAATAATATTTTATATATATAATTGTGTCTTAGTTTTATGAGCATAAAACCTGGCACAAATACATATAAAAAAGATTTAAAAACATATTGATTATTAGAAAAAAGAGTGATACTATACAAAATAGTTAAGTAATAAAAGGTAAATGCCACTAATGCGCTAAATAATTGTTCTTCAGACCTTATTCAACTTACTGTTATACTCTTTAACATTAAGTACAACTTCATCAATAAATGGTATGTAGCAATTTTGAAAAAAATGTTGGAAATTAGGTAATAAGTGTGCTCAAATTACTAGACAGCAGATTTACCTTTGACAAAAAATATAATTTATGAGGTTAAAAACGGTATTGATGCTATCTATTCAGACTCCTGACTCCTAATAAATAACCTAGTAATTTGTAGTAAATATTGATCAAGTGGGTATAACCATAAGAAAATGTAGGAGATTTCAATAATCCATGCTAGAACAAACAAAAAGAATCAAAAATAACAGATTAATTTTATCTATTCTTTAGCATACAATAATGCTAAAATCTAGATAAAAGTTAGCCCCAAGCAATATTCAATCTAAACAGAAATAGACAAAAATTAAAAAATTGATTGAGTAAATTTAAATTATAGAGAGCTGACAAAAAAATATGAACAACACTACCAGAGATTACCGTCATATCCAATTCTGCGAAGGTCATGCAAAAGTAGACATTCCTCAACTCGTAGCATTATTTAATTCAGCAGCTATCTGGGCAAAAAACAGAAAAATAGAAGACTTAGAAATAGCTATTGCCAATAGCAACCCAGTTGTCAGTGTATGGGATAACCAAACAATGATAGGTTTTGGTCGTGCCACATCAGATTCGGTATACAGAGGCACAATTTGGGATATAGTAGTACACCCAAAATATCAAGGAGCAGGACTAGGACGAAAATTAGTTGAAACGATTTTAAGTTATCCACGAATGTCTCATGTAGAAAAAGTTTACTTAATGACAACTTATCAACAAAACTTCTATCAACGAATTGGGTTTGAATACAATCAAAGCACAACAATGATATTGCACAATCAACCCATAGAAGAAGAAATAGAATTAACAACTAAAAATCAACCATCACTATTCGCCAAGTCAACTTAATTCTTAGCACTCTCTCTACTCATAGGAATTGAACATTTAGTCCGATTAAAGTTAGATTCCTCACCATCAGAAGGAGTCGCTACTACCTCCAAACGTCCGTTCATCATCCCTAACAAAGTTTGATTCATTAACAACCTCATACCAGGAGAAAGCTGAAAATCATCAGTTATATTTTTTTCAGCTTTCTCCTCAAAATTATATTCGAGTAAATCCCAGGACTCACTCCATGCACTAATAGAACGTTGATCATCTATCCAAATATGAACATAACCAGATTCCCATGCAGGATCAACAGAAACATTCACATTACCTTCATCCATTTGGTTGATCGCAGTATCAATTAAACTAACTAAAACCTGCTTTAGACGAGATCTATCCGCCAAAACATAAATATTTGGATCAGGAGGTGAGATTTGCAAACGAATGCCGTGATTAGCAGCTTGCATATAAGTTAGAACTTCCACTGCCTCAAACACTTGACTGAGCTGCAGCGCTTCTAACTTTAGCTTCTCAGTACCATGTTCTGTTTTAGCCACATAAATAATATCATCCAATAAACCTAACGTTTTCAAAGCACGATTATAAGCTTGGTCTACAAACTTACGTTCCTCCTCCAGATCATCAGCTAAATCAGAAATAACTAACTGTAGCCCGCCAATTATACTATTAATCGGCGATCGCAACTCGTGAGCAGTTCTAGCCAAAAAAACAGCTTTAAACTTACTCATTTCAGAAGCCATTTGATATGCTAGCTTAGTATGTTTGAGTTCCTCCAAAATATTCTCTAGCTCCTCAGAACTAGAATCTTCAGGAGATGGTATCACAGAAGAGCTTGATAAATTCTGACTTTTGTGCCTAAACCATAACCTACTAGCTATTAACCCAAATCCAAATCCTAACGCCAAAAAGATCAAATCGTTTCCAGCCATTCCACTAAAAATAGTAAATTTTTTAAGAGTATTCTAAAATTTTAACTTTACCGCTCCCTGGCGCAAGATTTCCCAACCAGCAATTCCATTCCACTTAACAATAGTTGAAGGGACTCCAGAAGCTAACATCATCTCCTGACTTTGGGACAACGAAAGAACTAAAACATCTGGAAATTGACTATTAATTTCCACCATTCCCTCTAAAGTCGGCTGGCCAGAAAAATTAGCACTCGTAGTAGCTAAAGGCCCTGTTTTAGCCATTATCTCTCTAGCAATGTCACAATTAGGAACCCTGACTCCAATCGTAGTTCCCTCAACAGGATTCATTACCCTGGGTACCATTACTGAAGCAGGCAGCACTAAAGTCAACGGCCCAGGCCAATGTTCTTTAGCCACCCCTTGCCATAACTGTAACTCTTCGTCACTCCCACAAACATAAGGCCATAAATATTTAGCATTTGCCCCCATTAAAATCACAGGTTTATCTTGGCTACGACCCTTTGCTTGAAAAATTAAATCTGCTCGATCAGGTCGAGCTGCCAATGCTGGTACAGTATCAGTAGGAAAGCTAACTAAATTACCAGAAATAGCTCCCTCAATTAGAAATTCAATAGATACTAAACTCATTATTTGTTTTTTATTTTTGAATTTTTGGAAAAATTAGAGGTAATTCCAGGTACTCAGGCAATAAACCCCCCATCTAGGAGCTAACTAAAATGAATAGGCCTTCAAATAAATTACCACAACCAGTTGCCCTCATGGAAGTTAGATATTTAGTTTGAGAAGGACTATTCCCATACCCTCATAAAAATTCAAAGTTGATTTTATAGTCATTTCAAATAAAAATGGAAAACTTTTTCTGCACCAAACGCGAGTTATAGCAAGAAATACTTGTCTCAATCCTTTATTAAAATGACTATAACTGGAAGCCCTCTATATTTTTCCGTGAAAATTTTTGAAGCTAAGAAAAATAAAATTTGCTACTTTAAATAAGCCATAGCAAACCGATCAACCCCCTCCAAATCCGGAAAAATCTTGACCTGACAATAAGATCCATGACCAAGTAACATTTTAGCCACTTCCTCACTTTGGCTAGCCATCATTTCTAGCAAGCAAACACCACCAGGAACCAAATACAGTGGAGCAGTTTCAATTAAAAATCTAATACAATCTAGACCATCAATACCACCATCAAGGGCCAAATGAGGCTCATGGTTTCTGACCTCTGGTTGGAGAGTAGGAATCATAACACTAGGAATATAAGGAGGATTCGCCACCATTCCACTCACCTTACCCCGGAGATCCTCCAGTGGTTCCCACCAAGAACCTTCCAAGAAATTGATTCTATGAGCCAAACCTAACTTAATAGCATTCTGTCTAGCAATAGCCAAAGCTACTGGACTATAATCAACAGCATAAATCGAAGCTTCTGTCAATATATCTGCTAAACCACAAGCTATCGGCCCACTACCAGTTCCCAAATCCACCCAATTTCCTTGTCCAAGCTCAGAAACAGAATTAGTAGCAACCAAAACCAGATCAATTAAACACTCAGTTTCCGGCCTAGGTATCAAAACTCCAGAATCAACCCTCAAAGAAAAATTCCGCCAATAAGCAACCCCAGTTAGATATTGAAGCGGAACCCTATCCTCCAAACGTCGGCGCCAAAGACTATCCAACTCAACTAAAGAAAGCTCCATTGAAATATTAGGCCAATCTTTAAAAGACTCCAAACGCAGGGTTAATCTATCCAGTTGAGCAAACTCCTGTAAAAATAAGTCAACTTCAGCAACAGATATACCTGCCCTCAAAGCATAAGCCTTAGTTTGACAATACCATCGCCAAAGTTCTAAACCAGAAACGAGCCGAGCGCAGGGAAAATCCATTTATCAATCACTCAGAATCTCAACTTATTGATTACTAGAATTACCAGATTCTCTTAACTGTTGTACAAACTCTAAAGATTCCCGTGGAGGAATAAAAATAATTTTTTCCAAGAAAGGATCGTCATCATTCTTTAAAGCATTAATCACACCCTCAAGATTCACAACCTCAATCTTCACAGAAGAAAAAACATCAGGTTGTTGAGTTTGAGCTCGATCCAACATTCCTTGCAAATCTTCCTTATTAAAAAACATGGGAATAACTTGCTTTTCCCCGCGCTGAATTGTCAAATATCCGTCATCAGGTCCCCCTTTAGCCATAAACAAAGGTACTCCACTGAACTGGTTAACATCTTGACCACTCTGCTCAAGTAAAGCCTTAGCAGATTCAACCTGTCTTTTGATTGGAACATAAGCAAATTCTAGTTTCTGGCCACTCGGTTGTACAGATTGGCTTTTTTCATAAACTTCACCTAGAGAAACAGGGACAACCTTAACCGTAGCAGCCAAATCAGGATTTTCTCCTCTTAATTTGTTGACAAAAGCGTCTGCATCACTCTTGCTAATAAAGACTCCTGCCACAGAAGAATTAACTTCATTACCTTCTCTTTTCATGGAAGCTACAAGGGGAGAGCCATTTTGATCGGTAATTGTAAATACAGGCACAGGAGTTAACTTTTGTAACACTTCCTTTTCAGGGAGTGCTAATGCCGACATATCTTTCAGAGAAAGTCCAATCCAACTGCTCGCCACTACTCCCAAGACTAAACTTAAGCGAATTAATAATTTCATAAATTTTCCAATTTCCTTAAAATATTACCATCAAAAAAAGTGTTAACATCGGACAAAAGTCAAACAAAATCAAAGTAAGAAAATAGCTTTATCTCCCCATATGCCTAGAAACAA
>JAKQYE010000296.1 GCA_023356605.1 Trichodesmium sp. MAG_R02
CTGGTGCGGAGTAAGCTACGCAGATCCAAGGGCGCATACCTAAGCGGTAAGATAATTCCCACTCACGACCCATGTAAGTAAAGATACCGATGAGGAAGTGGAAAATTACTAGCTGGTATGGACCACCGTTGTAGAGCCACTCATCTAAGCTGGCTGCTTCCCAAATAGGGTAGAAGTGTAGACCGATAGCGTTGGAGGAAGGTACTACTGCACCGGAAATGATGTTGTTTCCGAACATTAGAGAGCCAGCTACAGGCTCACGGATGCCGTCAATATCTACAGGAGGAGCTGCTATGAAAGCTACGATGTAGCATACAGTAGCAGTCAGGAGAGTAGGGATCATTAACACACCGAACCAACCAATATATAGACGGTTGTCAGTGCTAGTAACCCAGTTACAAAACTTCTCCCATACGTTAGCGCTTTCACGCTGTTGTAAAGTAGTGGTCATAGTATATGTATGATTGCTGTATGTATTGTATAAGTTTTTCAAGGTACAGTGGTCGTCGGATTTGTTTTCCTTGACCTATATTAATACCTTAGCTGCTTTGCCTGGGTTTGTAAAGGGGTGTAAAGAAAATTTTTATGGCTTTAGTTATAAGTATTACTTATGAATAGACGGGAATGGAGAAAAAAAAATATATATAGTCTTTATTCTGTTAAATAGGTGACAGAATTTTGGTTTTTGGCTACAGTAAACCAAAAATGAGGTTGAATACCGAATTTTGAAAAGAATATCTCTAGAATTAATCGCCGATTTTTAATGTTTTCTGGCCAAAAATCTGTGAGAGTAATATTTTTTCCTTGTCCACTCGAAATAACGATGTATATAAACGATATATGTATTCTTTCATTATTTATCTTCTAGCTGGGTTATCTGTGAAAAGTTCTATAACTAACTGAATTTAGTAGCTTACCAATGTCTAGAATTGTTACATATAGTTCCGCCTATACAGTAGTTCCTACTTATGAGTGTTTTAATCATTGTAGCTATTGTAATTTTCGCTCGGACCAGGGCAAAAGTTCTTGGCTAAGTTTATCGGAAGCAGAAAAACAATTATTATCCCTCAACAATCAAGGGATAATTGAAGCATTGATTCTAAGCGGTGAAGTACATCCCAAGAGCAAATACAGACAAGCTTGGTTTCAACTAATCCATAGTTTATGTAGATTAGCTCTATCTTTAGGATTTTTGCCTCATACTAATGTCGGGCTACTCAGTAAGTCAGAAATGAAGGAGTTGAAACAGGTAAATGTGTCCATGGGACTGATGTTGGAGCAGATAACTCCTAAATTACTACGAACAGTCCATAGAAATGCCCCTAGTAAGATACCAGATTTACGGTTACAACAATTAGAATGGGCTGGGGAGTTAAGAATTCCTTTTACTACTGGTTTATTATTAGGAATTGGAGAGACTGTAAATGACTGGACAGAAACTTTAGAAGCGATCGCTAATATTCATCAAAAATGGGGCCATATCCAAGAGGTTATTTTACAACCCTACAGCCCTGGTCGTCAACAAGAATTGAATGGTGGAGGTTTTGAGATGAATTTATTACCGGAAGTTGTGGCGATCGCTAGTAATATTCTACCCTCAGATATTACCCTACAAATTCCTCCCAATTTAGTTACACAACCGGAAATATTATTGGCTTGTCTAGAAACTGGTGCGCGAGACTTAGGAGGTATAGGACCATTAGATGAAGTTAACCCTAATTATCCTCACCTTCACTATCAAGCTTTAGTAAAAGTTTTGGAGTCTAGAGGATGGCAGTTAATTAAGAGATTACCAGTGTATTCTGAATATGATGATTGGTTACCAGAAAATTTAAAAGATATTGTGAGTAAGTGGCGTATGAGATTATTAATGAGTAAATAATTTTCATTTTATGTTCTGAAAAACAGAAGGGAAAATATTCAAAACTTACCTGAAAATATCATCAGGACTTACGCAGGCAAACTGCGAAACCCGGTTTCTCGTAGATATTTATGTGTTAAAAACAATGATTTACTGTCTTAACCGGTTTTCTTTGCGTAAGTCCTGATCATATAACACTAGCTTGATTTTATCCTTTCCTAAATTTTAACTGTGATCTGTAATAATTTGGTTTGAACTGCCCCCATTATTCTCCTCTTAAAGGCAGGAGGGGATATGAAAAGTTATTTTATTTTTTAAAAAATAGTATATTATTGAACATTACTCCTATGTGGATGTGCCTCTAGTTTCTACAGTCGGGGTTGATTATACTAGGTTGTGTGATTTATTGGTGACCAAACAGTGGAAGGAAGCAGACTTAGAAACATGGAAAGTCATGTTAAAAGTGGCGGGTAGGGAGTTGAAAGGATGCTTGAGAGTTAAGGATGTGGAGAATTTTCCCTCTCTAGATTTGAGCACGATCGACAAACTTTGGGTAAAGTATAGTAGTGGTAAGTTTGGTTTTTCTGTTCAAAAGCAAATTTATCAGAATCTGGTTGATATACAAGAGTCTGAAAGTGAAGCATGGAAAGCATTTGGAGATAAAGTGGGATGGCGCCGAGGAGGAGAATGGTTGAGTTATGATCGTATGACTTTTAGTGATCAGCATTATATGGGGCATCTACCAGGAATATGGGTAGAGTTGAGGGAGGACTGAGGGGTGGGAGAGCTTTCTCTATCTGGGAACCTACATACTTGTATACAAAAATATATTGTCTTTTCAGCTTACATACCAGGCATTTTCTGTTTGTCACATTTTTGGGCTGCGTTGGCGATCGCTACATTCAAACTTTCCTGAAAATAATGCTCAAACGATATTTTCCTAAAATATTGCCATAATGGGGGCAAGTTCTATTTTGAGTTCACCAATTTGACCATGACTATTAAATCAATCTCAGGACTTACGCAAAGACACTAATTGTAGTGTAAATATCGGAAATAATTATTAAAAATACACCACATATAGAAGCAATACGTAAGTCCTGAATCTATGGTTCTACTAAATTTACATAAGGTTTGGAGCTCGCTTTGGTGTTTTACCCATATACCAATGAGTGTGGTATATAACTTATCTACGACCCAGGCCACAAAAGCTCTAGTCAGCTCAAGTTATTACTATCTAAAAGAAGATACCTGGCCTACTATTTCTGGTCAAACATTTTTCTGGTCACCAGCGATTGCTTCCCCAATCACTTCAAGATGCTATTTTAGTTAGATTTTATACAGAAAAAAATGACTACTTATCGATTTGTTGAAAACTTACCTCAGGGGGGGGGATTAAAGGTGGGTCTCCTGCTAAAGATGCAGATAGAAGAGTTTTTGAGAAGTAGTATAAGACGTCGCAATGGTTCACCGGAGAAATAGGGACTGAAAGACATGGATCGCTTCTTGACAAATGGAAAAAGTTGTTTTATAAATATAGGACTTGGTTAGTTATAGTAAGTTTAGTCAGGGTTTGTAACTGTTGGCCAAAATCTGAGATTATCTCTTAAAATCTGGAATTATCTGTTTTATGATACTAGGATTCAAAACTGAAGACAGTTAGAGTATAAGTGTCAACTATACGGAACTAAGTTAATCGTTGTTGATAGATGGTTTCCTAGCTCTAAGACTTGCAGTAGGCGTGGTCAGGTGAAACAATCTTTGTCTTTATCGGAGCGTGTATTCAATTGTGAATATTGCGGTTTCAGTTGCGATCGAGATTTGAGTGCTAGTTTAAATCTAGCTATGGCGGTCAGTTCGACCGTGACAGCCTGTGGACTGGATAACGCCGACGTTGCCAGAAGGAAGCAGGAATAGAACAGATAATCATAGATTTCTATAGATTATCGTAGGTTTCTAAGAACGGAATTAAACAGTTTTACTGGTAATTCAGTCCAAACTAAAAGGCATTCGCAATCAGTACGCAGTTTTAGATAAAATAATTCTCACAGGTCAATTTATTATGAACAGTAGACTTATGACTGCCGAGGGTGTGGGTTATCAATCTTATTGAGATTTAAACGCCAGTATAAATTTTAGAGATCCGGTCGGCAAGACCCGTCAATGCTTGCGGATGAGTAACCGCCGATGGCCTCAGTTAAAGTAGGAAGTAAACATTAAAATATCACTTATTATGACGTTTTATATCGGTTTTATGGAGCAGTTTTATTCTGGCGGTATTTCTGGGTTGAACTTGTGGGTATTGTTTTCTGGTATGGCGTTGTTCAGTGGCGGTTTTGTTTATCTTGGGTTGAGGTATTTTAAAGTGGCACAAGTTATTCCTAAAGTGGCACAAGTTATTGCTGAAATGGATGATTTGAAAACACAACTGGAGGATGAGCAGCGCAAAGGAAAAGAGGTGCAGGAAAGCTTAAGCTCAATACAAGATAGCTATAAGGAGTTGGAAGAGCAGCTAGAAATGGAAATATCGAAAAGATATCAGGTTGAGGTGCAAATTCAAACTCTACAAGTTGCTGTACAAAAACAAGAAGAGTTGGAAAGGCAGGAATTTGAGTCTCAAAACGTCGAAGGTCAGTCATCTGTTGATTTATGTCTGGTTTCTGCAGTGGTCGGTGATTACACTAAGTTGCGTGATTTATTGGCAGCACAAAAGTGGAAGGAAGCAGACTTAGAAACATATGAAAGAATGTTAGAGGTGGCGGATAGGAAGTTGGAAGGATGGTTGAGGGTTAAGGATGTGGAGCATTTTCCCTGCAAAGATTTAGTCACGATTGACGAACTTTGGGTAAAATATAGTAATGGTAGGTTTGGCCTTTCTGTTCAGAGGCAAATTTATCAGAGTATAGGTGGTATAGATAAGTATGATTATGGAGTAGTGGAAGCCTTCGGGAATAGGGTTGGATGGCGTCAAAAGGGGGAGTGGTTGAGTTATGATACTTTCACTTTTGGTGAGAGGAATGAAATAGGGTATCTACCAGCAAGGTGTTATCTGAACCGGGTTGCATCTCTTCTGTTTGCGGGAGTGTCCAAATCTATGGATTGTGATATATAATTGTTTTGATTGTCAAGGAAAGAGGTTTTGTTGATTTTTAAATGGGTTTTACCGAAATTGTAGGTTACAGCGCTACTTGCTTGATGAACTACATCGCTATAACCAAAACCTTTTAGATATGTTGCATTTAGGGACGTTCCATACAGTATTCCTACTTTGGTCTACTAAAATGACAACTTTTATAAATAAAACTTCTAGTTATAAATTATCGCCAGACAGAAAAAAATTTGAGTTCAAATGAGTTTTGGGTTCACTTCTGAGTTCTAAGTGGGCATGGCTACATTCAAATTTTCCTCAAAGTATAGTGGTTGAAATAAAGATTAGGAAATTTATCAGTTCTTAAACTCTGAGTTCTGACTTTTAACTTCCCCCTTGAGGGACAAAGGGGAGGTTGACTTTTAACTTTTGAGTTCACTACAACTATTGACCTGCTAAGGAATCTTCTTTTGCCAACAAAGGCTCTAAATAAATCACAGGTGACTTTCTAGAAAAATTAGGACTTTTCAATTTTCCTTTAGTTCCATGATAAACAATGGTACGGCGACGTAAGGCTGTGGTCATTTCTCCTAGGGCTTTATAACCATCTATTCCTACATCTAAAGTTAACAATAATGGACAATTACTACTTAATTTGGTGTTGACACAAATAACTTCTTGTTTTGGAGTGTTAGGATCTTTGCGATATTCTAGGGAGAGAATGCCATGTTCACGAAAATTTTCTAACCGTCTTTGTATTTCTTCGCATCGTTTGGCGGGAGACCAGCCTCCTCCCATCGGTATAACAATACCTAACCAGGGTTTTTTGCTTTGATCATCGTCATAGGTTACTGTCCAAACTTCTTGGCCTTGCTTTGTGTCTTGTACTAGCTCACAATAAAAGCGGTTGGTTTTTTTGATTAACAAAGTCGGCTTACCTTGCACAATATCAATAGTTATACCTACGGCATCTAATAATAGTCCAATTATGGAAATTACTATACCTACTGCTATTCCTTTGATTTTTCTATTGTTTTTCACCAGTTTTATCCTAAATATAAGTAATTATAATTATGCAAAATTAATTATTAATTACACATCTACCTTTGACTATTGATTATGGTGTGAGCTTTAACAGCAACTTCACCTAAAGTTTTCTTCAACATGCTCTCAGGAATTTCCAGAAAGTTGAAGTGATGAAACTAGAGGTAAATTTTGTAAGTTATTAGATTTTTTTGTTATCAGTTTTTAATAATCAATTTATTCTATATTTGTGATTTGTTTTTAATAATTGATTGAGGAAAGTTTCCCCAAATAATTTTAGCAATAAGGATAAGTGGTGTCTGAGAGGGAAGCCTAACTTTTGATAATAAATTTTTCCGTGGTGAGTTATATTATCTCCGGTTGAATAAGTCTCAATAAATTAGGCAGAAGTAGGTGGAAATTGCCGTTTTTTTTACTTAACATGAAATGAGCCTACTGGAAGGAATAGGATAAGTTTTTTTGTAATTAATTATTCGGACATAATATTATTTAGTGATCAATACACTTAAGACCTAAGACCTAAGACCTAAGACCTAACACCTAAGACCTAAGACCTAAGACCTAAGACCTAACACCTAAGACCTAACACCTAAGACCTAACACCTAAGACCTAACACCTAACACCTAACACCTAAGACCTAACACCTAACACCTAACACCTAACACCTAAGACCTAACACCTAACACCTATTTGTTTGTAAAAAAAATAGACTTTGATGATTATATAATGGCATGGATAAATGATGAAAATTAGTGA
>JAKQYE010000297.1 GCA_023356605.1 Trichodesmium sp. MAG_R02
TAAAGAATCGGCCACCCTGGGCAACCTGCATCTTGTTGACGTTGACGATGCCACAGAGCATTTGGCCAATCCTCTCGGGGATGACCTGCCATACGGGTATGATAATCATGAACTGGTACATCGGCAGGGCAAATTAGCCAACGAATTAAGCCGTGCCAAAATAACATACGACTCCACCAACCACTCCAAGCAAGAAATTTAGATAGACCCATCAAATCCTCTTCTGGAGGAGCTTCTCCCAGAAATACAGCATCAGTTGAGAGAGCGATATACAGCTTGTTCCGCTTTTGAATAATTTCCTGGGAAGGGGCTTTATGTTCAACAGTATGACGTAGAATATAAATTGGCGGGTAAAGAATCAATACTGGCACTAAATAAGAAACAGTAAAGGGAAGCCAATTGTGAGTTATTGCCACTAATATAGCAACAGATAGCCAAATCAACCAAGTTAAATACTTGGAAATTAAGCTATTGGTAACAAAAGATTTCATAAGGCGAGTCAGAAAAAAGCGCCCCATAAATAATGGATCAACTAATTTCCAAAGACATTGCCAATACTTAGCAACGGGTAGTCCTGGCTTAAAATCTATTGCTTGAAGAATTAACAGAGTATTATCTAGATCTGTTTGATGGGTAGCAGGACGATGATGATAGCGATGCCCTACTGTATAGTCGTCAAAGCCAACAGTTATAAGAATTGCTGAGAGGATGCGCCCAATCCAGAAATCAACTATTTTACGTCTGGTAAGCTGGAGATGACTAGCTTGGTGAATTAGTCCCAAGTTACAACCCGCAACTCCACCAAGAGTTATAATCCAAGCTAGGGGCAGTAGCAGGTATAATTTGCTAATAAAGAACCACCATCCGATTCCAATTCCTAATATTAGAGAGCTTATATAAAGTATTATATAGTGTATTGAAGATAAGAGAAAAATGGGTTTTTGACCTTGATGAGGACACCCTGTCAAATAGGTAAGAAACAATTGACAAATTGAAAAATTGGGAAACACCCGAGCATAAATTAACTCGCGAATATTATGTTGAGCGGAATGCTTTGTCAAAAAAATCTGTTTGATTGTTTCTGGGTTTTGCTGTTTAAAATAGCTCTGGAGAATATTAACCATTAAGTCCTGAACTTTGAGCATCATTTTGTCCTTGCTAATTGAATTATGTTGTTTATTAAAACTGGTCAATGAAAATAATTTTTCTCTTGATTTAATTTCATTACAAATAATCATAATTAGCCTTTTGTTGCACAGACAAAAAATTCAATAAAGTCTCATCTTAAATATTCTACTCTGTTGAAAATGAATCAGAAACTAATAATGTAATTTTTATTTTCATCTTCAGAATAAAGCTAGGGAATGGATGAAAATATAATTCACTTTTTTACTATTAACTGACCATTAGCACTCATATGTTAATTTTTCGTAGGTTTCAGGTTAACAGCAAAGATAGAAAATGATTGAAGTAAAAAGTTATTGAGATTCAACTCAGACAAAGTTTCCTAAAATTTCGGTAATCCTACAAAATTTAGGTGCAATTCTTCTGCCAGAAATTCAAACTTTTTATCCCCTCCTGAAACAGAAATTCATTAATAACATCCTCAGTATTGTTGAACAGAAAAAATCTGTAATTGTGACAGCGATCGCTGAATTAAGCAATAAACAATCTTCTCCTATTTCTAATTAGAGAAATACAGCAGATTTAAAGCAAATGATGTACGGGGAAAATGCTAAAAATTATGTACCGCGGGCAAGATGCCCGCGGTACCTCATAACGACGGAAAGCGCTGTATATTTCTGAATAGTAATGTTATCTTTAGTTGTTATTTCTTACAACTTAAATAAAATTGCTATATATCTTCAAAAAGTGGCATATAAGCGTCTAATGGAGATTCTAATTCCTCAAGTAATAAAGCTATTCCCAGCATTCCTTTGTAAAGACTAAAAGGATAATTATTCAGAAAATAAATATTTTCTAATGCTTTAATAGCTAACTCTTTAGCTTTGATTAACCAGTATTGTTCCGAGCTATATTTATACAAATTTAGAAGTGAATAAGCAGCCCCAGCTAAACCACAGCATAAATCAGCAATTCCAGAACTATTTTCTAGAACATTAATTGCAGCTTTTTCTGCCAGATGAAGATAAAGATTATTACCTAAAATTCTATCAGCTATTATCCACAAATGAATTAATCCAGCAGTACCATTGCACCACCAGGGAACATATTCCAAACTTCCCCTTTTTTTGCCATTAATGTTCTGTTTCCACCTCATTCCATTCTGGAAATTTTCACCCATTTCTGATAATTCTTCAAGTCTTAATTCCAGGGAACTTGGTAATTCTTGTTTTGTTGCTTGACACCAGTGTAAACTACCATAAAGCAAACCTGCCCATCCATGAGCTAAACCAAGGTAAGGAAAATTAAAACACTCTTTAATTGTTTTAAAGCTGTCAATTTCTTGCCAGATTTCTGATAATATTTTGTTGCCACATTCTAGAATTAACTGATTGGCTGGGAGAATTTTCATGAGTAAAGAGCAACCATTAAGAATCCCTGTTTTACCCATATTTAATTCAATAGAATTACATTTTACTTGAGATGTAATCATATAATTATTTACTGCCTCTTGTAAAGAGATCTCATCTCCCATAGCATGACTAATTATTACCTGCATAAAATGAAGACCAGGTTCATTATAATAAAAAGAAATTGGTTTAACTATGTTAGCATTCAAAGACAAATATTTATTAAAAAATCCATCCTCATTTTGAGACTGACTTAATCCTTGATTATTCCATAAATCTGCCATTGATAAAAAATCTGGATTATCCCGAAGACAAGATAATCTATAGAGAAAATAAGCAGTTCCTGCCGCACCAAAAACAATACTTGATTTGGGTGGCCTATGCAAACCTTTAAGAGTTTCAGTAGTCACATTATTACTCACTTGGTTAATAATATCTGTTATTTTTTGTCGATTAATTTGAATATTAATCGACGCAGAAATATTTTGATTTCCTGAAACTTCTTGCCCTTTGGTAATCTTTTCTAACTCTTGAACCATTTCTGACAAAGAGAAAAAACGGTCTTGAGGTTTTTTACTTAAAGACTTAAATAGTACCTTTTCCATTTCCACCCAAGATGATAAATATTGTGATGAAAAAGATAGTGGAACTTCCTCTTGAATTTGGCGTAGCATTTCCTGTTTATCTAAAGAAAAACCTAGATAATGTTTGCCTGTAACAAGATAATATAGCAAAGCAGCAATACAGTATTGTTCAGCTTTTTGGGTGAATTTTGGCAAAGGTTTTTTCTGACTCCGAGCTAGAGCATATTCAGGCTCGAAATAATATGCGACACCACCAGTACGATAATTATTTTGAATATCCTTTTCTAATCTTGCTAGACCATAATCAATAATTTTAATACTTCCCACTTCATCAACTAGAATATTGCGGGGATGAATATCAATATGCAACACTCCCTGACTGTGCAAATGAACATAAGCATTGACAATTTTTATCCCTAAAGATAATAACTGATTTCGACTACCAATAATTCCTAACTTTCGAGCTTCTATCCCCTGAATATTTACATCAATGCCAGATACCCATTCACTAACAAAATAGGTTTTACCATCAAATTCTCCTAGATACTCAAGTTGAGGATTAATTTTGCCGTCTAAATGTTGTAAAATATTTATTTCGTGCAAGATCGCTTGTTTGGCTTTTTTATCTGTTGAATTTCTGACAATTTTCAAAGCCATTAAATAATTATTAGTATTTCTAACTTGATAAACCTCCACATCTTCATAAGCTTGGATAATTTTAATAACTTGGAATTCCTGAATATATTCTCCTACTTGATAAGTCGGCTGAATATTTGCTACTGCATCTGAATTCGCAGGAACAATTAAACCTATTTTGAGAAAATTATCAACTATAGGTATAGTTTCTTGTAAAAGTTGATAAGCATCTATAGTTTGATTTTTACTAATTTTAACAACAGCATCGACAATTTTTTTAGGGGTTATAAATTCTTTAATTAAATCAACCGTAGCACTGTCAATAGTTTTAGAAGGAGTTCTGCTACCACGACGACTAATGATATATTCTCCTTGGTTTGTTTCTAGTTGTTTTTGAATATTAGTAGGTAATTCAGTAATAGAAGTAATAACTACATCTTTGGGTAAAACATAATTTTTATTAGGGTCAATTGTCGATTTATTCATAACTATTTAAAAGTGATATTGACGGAATCCAATTAGTTGTATCGATGCCTTCTAAGCTTAAACGTTTGAGAGCAAATTTGCCTGGTTTTAAATCAGTATTTTTATGACTTTTGGCTGCAATTATAGCCGATGCTAAACGGTTAGTAATCCATAATCGCCAACTTTCCTTTTCTTGCCAGTTTGGATGATACTTATCTCTTGGAGGATCCATACCCCAAGACAGTAAACCTCCAGAGGTAATTTCCGCAGTAAAAGGAACTCCTTGACCAGGAATATTTGCGAAGGCAGAGGCTAATTTTTTTGCTGTATTTTGTAAACTTTCTAATGTGTTAAAATAGGCAATAAAATTATCAGCTCGCAGTAAACCACTCATCTGTTTAGCAAATTTTAGAGAGTGAGTTTCTGTCTCAGAAAGAATGCCAATAACTTCCCCTAAGATTTCTTTTTGAGATTCTATATTAGTACTGATATAAAGTTTGTATCGCCATTGTTTCTTTTGTATAGATTTGTGGTTGTAAGTCGATTGCCATATAGACCAATAATCTCCATATTTATTGGGTGGTTTTACTGGTTCCCAATATTTTTCTAATAAATGATAATATTTTCCCTGGGGATGAAGATTAAGATATTTTAGTGTATCTTTTTGGTTTGAGAATGCCTGATTTCGCTTAGTAGATAGGGGAAACCGATTATAAAAGTATAGTCTTGCTGATAGTTTTGTGACATCAGTAATATTCAGTTTTTCAGCATATTCTATTGCTTTTATAGATAGTTGCGACAATTTATTACCATTATTAGTTAAATCTTTTTCAGGCTCAAAAATACTACAAACTTCAGCTCCAGAAACAAAACCCTTTTCTGTCTGCAATTCTAGTATGCCATCTAGAAGCAACTTTTTAATTGTAGTATTTGTTTCTTCCCCAAGAGAAGATATAATCTCTTTCGGAATTTTGCCCGGATACTGAAGATTTTTATAAAGTTGAGCAGTTTGATGACAGATAGCTTTTATAGTTAAACCTGAATTTTCATTAGGTAGTAAAACTCCAAAGAAATCTGGATCTGCTCGCAGTTGAGAAAGGTTATTTTGATGAGTGGGAGTTAGGTTTTCGTAGGGAACTAATTTATATTTTGGGTTAGCTCGGAAGATTTTTGTTTTAAACATTTTAAAGTTTGTTGTACCAAGGGGAATAAATGTTTACAAATGCTAGGACCTTGTATGCAGCGCCCACATTGTCTGCCAAACTTATATCATGTCCGAATAATTAGTAATAAAAATATATGGTTTCTAGCAGGATTTTATACCTTGAAATATTTACTTTACTGTTCAAAGACTACTAAAAACTTTAATTATAACTATTCAAGCGAACATGATATTACAGAGATGATTTTTAGATTATATTTGGCAGTCTTTATACAGTTTTAATCCCTAATGGTTGGGATACTAAACTACTATAAAAGTTGAAGAAGAACGATCGCTTATGCAGTTAATGCCACTTTCAATTGTTCTTGTAATTGAGACATTAAATCGTTGGATTTATTATCCATAGGCAAATCAACAATACGAGCAGTCGCAGAACAAGACCCACAACTTCCACAAGTGCAACTACAAGAGCCACAACTTCCACAAGTACAATCACCACAATTAAGGTATTGAGCATCAACTCCAGACTGGTTGATTTGTTCAGGGATAATATTAACCATTAAGTCGCGAACTTTGAGCATTATTTTGTCTTTGCTAATTGAATTATTTTGTTTCCTGAAACTGGTCAATTAAAATGATTTTCTTTTGATTTCGTTTCATTAAAAATAATCATAGTTTGCTTTTTTGGGAATAGAACAAACATGAATAAAAGTCTCATCTTCAATCTTTACACTTCTTTCCTCAACTATGAAAAACAAATAATATGACATTTATTTTCAACTTTAGAACATAGCAAGATAACAGGTGAAAATATAAATCAGTTTTTAACTATTCAACTAAAGATCTCTAGAATGGTAATTGTGATCACCTATAGCATTACTTTTCCGTCACTAACATTTTAATTACCCATGACTACTTATACTCAGGACTTACGCAAATCAACCTTTTAAACACCATAATGACTTACGCAACAGCACTAGCTGTAGTGGCAATAAATATAAAATGATGAATTTTCACACCAAATATAACAGTCCTGTGTAAGCCCTGTTAATTAAATAGGTATTATTCTGTAACATTTTATGATACGATATAAAGTACTAAATGTGGGCTTTAAAGTAGATAAAATAAAACCCAGGAGAGCTAATTTGTCATCTGGGTTTTGATTTGTAATGTGGGCTTCGTCTATTTACAGTCATATAAATTTAGATTTAGACAAACTTTTCTTGCTACAACTAGCGTTTCAGCCGAACAAGTTCTTCATCCTTATTTAAAGTGACTATTATCTTTGTTGCTGCCTTAGCGCTTCTTTCCTCTCTCT
>JAKQYE010000298.1 GCA_023356605.1 Trichodesmium sp. MAG_R02
GTTAGGTATTAGGTGTTAGGTATTAGGTGTTAGGTATTAGGTGTTAGGTATTAGGTGTTAGGTATTAGGTGTTAGGTATAGGTATTAGGTGTTAGGTGTTAGGTGTTAGGTTGAAGTATGAACAAATCGATAATATATAGCAATCCGCCCATAGGTTGTGACAAATCAAAAAGTAGATAAAAAAGTTGAAACTATAGTTATCTTAAATAAAAACGATACACTATATCGTACCGCCATTTTCTACAAAATTTATTACTTTTTGTCTTAAGTCTAAACTGTAAGGCATAGTTCAAAATAGTTTCTAGTTGACTTAATTTTATTATACTCATTTTTTTGTTTCAATCTTAATTAAGACGACTATATTAACTGTTGACTGTTCCCTGTTGCTTTTTGCCTGAAAAGTAGTAAGATTTTTACTACCAATAAAATTGGATTTCTATATCTTACTACCAAATCCATCATTTTCATTCTCTACTAACAATCTGAGAACCGAAACTTGAAGACTCCAAACTACTAAAATTTAACATATAAATGAGTGCTAATAGTCAGTTATTTTATAATTAAAAATCATCATAATCTACCTCAAGTAATTCTGTATATTCAAACTCGTTTGGACTAGGTTTTACCAAAGCATAAGATTTACCACCTAACTCAATAGCATCTTCCTCACAATCCGATTTTGGGGAATTATAAGAAAGCACATATTCCCTACCAATATAATCAGCCATTTCTTCGGCAACTTCACCTCGCCATTGAGTCTTAGTTACTAATACAACTAATTGATTTGCTAATCCAGGAATTATTTTAGCGATTTTTCGCCGATAAATCTCATCTAAACTCCCAAAAGGAGAATCCATTACGATAGGAAAAGTGCTACTGTCAGGACCCATCAAAGTATTTTTTTTACTCCACTCTCTTACCTGATCAATAATACTACCAATAAATGCTAAACTGAGTATTTGATTCTCTCCTGTAGAAGCCGCAACTAAAGCATGTTTATCACTAGTATTTTCTACTAAAGTTAATTCATAATTTTGATTTAGCTGAGGAATATAAGGGGTAAAAGAAATTTCCGAAAACAACTCTTGTACCCGTTTTTCCAAAGAAATTCTAAATTGTTTTTCTAAACGTAACCGTACTTCGTTTAGTCTTTCAATAGCATCCTGAGTAGCAGCAATTCGTCTTTGAGATAAAACTTGTCTTAACTCATTCATAGTTTGCCGATCGACCTTTTTATCTAAAGCCTTAATTTCTTTATTTAAAGTTTCTAACTGTAGATTATTTGAACCAGTTTCTCGATTTAAATCTCCCACCTTAACTTCAATTTCATCTAACCTTTTTTGTAACTGCTGAATATCCTCATCTGGATAAGTACGTAATTTTTTTTGAACTACCTCTAATTCATTTTCTATCTGTGAAAGCTGATAACGGAATTGTTCTATACTTCTCTGTTGTCTATCAACTTCCTCCCAAAAATCTACAACTTGCTTATCAACTTGGTCCATTTGTACAATCATTCTAATTGCAGTTTCTTCAACATCAGCAACCTCGACTTTTTCCATCCATTTTTCTACTAATTTTCTCTCGTTAGAATCTATAGTTAATTCAGTTCCACAAATACAACGTTGTCTTTCTAATAACTGTTGAATAAACTGCCGATTAATTCCTGTGAGTAACTCCCCTTTTTCCCTTAAATGACTAAATAATTCTCGAAATTCTGCTATTGCTTCTGATAGGAAAACCATATAACCACGAGTTGATATAGCTCTTTTTAACCCCTGATTTGCTTGTATTATCTGTTCTTTTATCCCTTCAATCTGATCCTTTAATTGGTCTCTTTGTTGAGGTAATCCTTCGGCGCCTTTAAAATCTAATAAACGACTATTAATTTCTTTTTTCAATTTTCCATTATCTTGTAATTCTAGCTCTATTTCTTTTTGCCGTTTTGATAATTTATGAATTTCCTGTTCAATTTTACTTTTTTCTTTTAAGAACTTCTTAGTCTCTGGATTACCAATCAATCTTAAATCAGTTTCTAGGGATTTTTTAGCTTCCCCTAAATGTCTAACAGAACGATTTAATACTTCAATTCCCAATAATTCTTTAGTAGCTTCTGCAATTTCACTTTTTTGGTTATCCCTAACAATATATTCAATTCTTTCGCCGTCAAAAAAGAAATATCTATGCAAACTTTCTGGCAGAATTCTGCCAATAATATCATCAGGATGTTCCGGTGGTGGAGACCAACGTCCATCATCTGCAGCTATCTGCATATATAACTCACTTTTGCCATGTTCAATTTGATTTTTTTCATTTCTATAAGCACGACATAAACGTTTTGCTTGATAACGTTTATGATCATGTTCAAATATAATTTCTACCCAACAACCTATCGCTTTGCCCGGTTTTGCTTCTGTAATTGCTCGTTTATTTACTAATTGAGTTTCTGCTGCAAAAGCGGCACTGAATTTTTCATAAAGCACCCAGGTAAAAGCATTCATTATGGTGGTTTTACCTGCACCATTGTTGCCATGAATAATTGTTGTATTTTGCTGACCTGAAGCAAAATTTATTTCTGGTGTTTTGCCGTAAAACTGACGAAAATTACACAAGATAATTGAAGCTAATTTCATTGTACTGCCTCCTTAATAATTTTGAGGATATCATCATTAATTCGAGGAGTTTTTTTATAAAGCCTGTCTTTTTCTAGTTGTAATACTCGCCCAATGATATACTTTACTTCTGGGGGTGCAGTAGTAATTGGTTCTTGAATATCATTGAGTTTACTTTTAGTTTGAGTGTTGTATTTTGAATGCTTTTCTGAAAAAATACTTGATATTTCTGTGATTACTTTGTCTGAGTATTTTAAAGTCATTTTAATTTCTAAAATAATAAGTTATACTTTATATTATATCAAAATTCTCCTCAATTTTGGCTACGGGTAATGCTCAAGAATAAAATTACACAATCTTTATAATATGAGCAGGTAATCATATATATATAGTTATATTTTACAATTACTTACAATTAAGCCCCTTTTGCCCTCAGGAGTCTAACAGCAGAAATGACTACTTGTAAACTACTACCCCTAAATTTATAACATTGGTATTATCGTATTGGATTGCTAGTTAGCAGGTAGTAGTTGTTATACTAAATCCGGTTTGGACACCAACCAAATTATCATCGAAAATACTTTTTATATATTACCAAGACTTACGGAGTACCTCTATATGGTATAAAGATTTGTCATTTTCAAGATATTGCCACTATAACCATTGCTGTTACCTAAGTCCTGATTACTTGTCCAAGTAGGTGGGTGTTAAAATTTCTCGCTATAGAACAAAATGGAAATTCACGTCAAATTAACTGTAGGTCGTAGTTTGGAGGCGGTTTACCTGTTGATAATACAGCATTTTTCATGTCGGTCGACCACAGTAGGGACGTTTCATGCAAGGTCCCTGCAAGGTTTTGGTTATGGCGATGTAGTTCATAAATTTGAAAAGCGCTGTAATGCACCGTCCCATCAGGGATGATTAGTTGACATTCTCCTTCAGGCGACACCACTGAAAAGCTCAAACTCGAAAATGTAAGTATTTAATGGGACATAATATAATGTGGTAATCCTAAATAGGTTGCGACAAATCAAAAAGTAGATAAAAAAGTTGAAACTTTTACCTGTTAACTGTTCCCTGTTGCTTGTTTCCTAAAAATTAGTAAGATTTTTGCTATAAATAAAATAGGATTGCTATATATGTTTAATTTAGTAGGGAATTTCTCTGACTTAAATATCTAATAATCCATATCTTTTTTGAACATTTAATAACTTCACCCTAGCTTCCCCAGCATTGTCTGCTAAATCTGCAAATTCTAAGAAGCGTTTTAACTCTTTTCTGAGTAAATTTCGTTCTATTTCTAAGATACTTTTACCCATATCTGGAGGCAAAACAATCATATCAAATAAAGTTGCCCTTTCCTTACTAGGATGAGGTCGTAAAATTCTGCCTCTTCTCTGAATAAATTGTCGGGGGTTTTGACTACTTGCTAAAATAACTGCATTTTTAATTGCTGGTATATCTACCCCTTCATCTAAACAATTAATTGCTACTAAACCTTGCAATTCTCCACTTTCAAATTGTTTTCTTAATTTCTCTCTTTTTTTAATTGGAGTTTCAGCAGTATATGTATTAACACGATAACCTAATTCTAAACCTAATACTTTTACTACTGCTTCCATTTGTCGTAAATCTGAAACATTTTCTGTTTGTACTAATCCATCTCCACAATAAAATAAAGTATGGGTTGTTTCTAAACGATTTGCCATTAATTTTTTTAATGCTGCTAATTTATTTTTTGCTGAGGCAACTAATCGAGAACGCCGCATTAATAATAATTTTAAATTTTCTGTTTCTGTTTGTCCTTTCTGTTTTTCTGATAATAAAAATGCCCAACCAATTTTCGAGGTTAGTTTGACATAATCTCGACTTTCTGCTTCGGTCAATTCTACTAAAATTGGATAATAAAGATAAGGAGCTAAAGCTCCTTGTTGAATGGCATGAGCTAAGGTTAGTTCTGGTTGCAATATTTGACCAAAATAATCTGAAATTGCTATAGTTCCTTCCTCGTCAAAATATCTTTCTGGGGTGGCTGATAGGGCTAGTCTTAAACCAATGTTTTTGGGTAAACATTTCTCTAGTTTTGGGGAACCTAAATGATGAGCTTCATCCCCAATAATTAGAGTTTTTTCGGGAAAATATTTAAGCTGAGATTGAAAACTATCTGAGATAAAAGTAGAGTTGGTAGTAATAACAGAAATAAATTTTTGATTGCCAGAATGTATGTTATAAAGTATAGTGGAAAGTTTATTCTGCCAAGTATGTACGCTCTCAAAGGCTAGTATTGGTTGGAGAGCAAATTTTTCACATTCTCTTCCCCATTGAGTTACTAAATGACGATAAGGACAAACTACTATTAATACTTGTAAGCTGATTTTTTGATGGAGTTGAGTAGCGATCGCTAAAGCAGTTATTGTTTTACCTGTACCAGTTGCCATCTTCAAAGTTCCCCTACCTCTATTCGCAAACCAATTATCAATAGCTTGTTGTTGATAGGGCCGTAATTTTAAATCAGATGGTATTCTAGGGATTCCTAAATTTTCTGCTAAAATATTCACTTGTGCTACTTTTAGATGCACTACTTTTTGACAAGTCAAGCCTACTCGTGGGGGTAAATGGTATTTTACCTCTTCTAACAGCATTCACTCTCTACAGAGGGCATTTGACCTCTACGGATAGCTGATTATTTACGAGTTGGGGTAAGTCCTAAGATATTTAGGACCGCCTACATATTATAAGTCCTAATTTGAAATTTATCAACTAAAAAAAAATATGACTAAAACTGGACTATTTGTGGGATTAATTACTTTAGATTTGGTTTATCTTACGGCAACTTATCCTGATAAAAATCAAAAAGTTGTTGCGTCTAATTATGCTGTGACTGCGGGAGGTCCTGCTACAAATGCAGCGGTAACATTTAGCTATTTTAATAATCAAACTATTCTTTTGGGTGGCTTAGGAAATCATCCTATAACTTATCTAATTAAAGCAGATTTGGAAAAGCATAATGTGAGAATACAAGACTTAGATAAAATTCGGTCTGAACCACCACCGGTTTCTTCAATTATTACTACTCAAGATACGGGCGATCGCGCAGTTATTTCTATTAATGCTACTAAGTCTCAAATTTCAAAAGAATTGATTGATTCCCAAATTATTCACGATGTTGATATTGTCTTAATTGATGGTCATCAAATGGTGGCTAGTTTAGAAATTGCTCAATTTGCTAAGTCCAAAAATATTCCTATTGTTATAGATGGAGGTAGTTGGAAAACAGGGTTTGAGGAAATTTTACCTGTTGTTGATTATGCTATTTGTTCGGCTAATTTTTATCCTCCTAACTGTGAAAGTGAAGAGGAAGTTTTTGCCTATTTAGCTAGTCAAAATATTCCACATATTGCTATAACCCAAGGAGAAAAGTCTATTAAATATTTTAGTGATGGCAAGTTTGGTAATGTAGAAGTTCCTAAGGTTAATGCTGTTGATACTTTAGGTGCTGGTGATATTTTTCATGGAGCATTTTGTCACTATATTTTTAATGGGGAATTTACGGAAGCTTTGACAAATGCTGCTAATATTGCTGCTCATTCTTGTCAATATTTTGGCACAAGACAGTGGATGATTAATTAATTGTGGAAAGGGTAGTTAGTGGGTGAGTATGAACCCAGAATTAGTGACTAATATCAAGTGCGGTTGAATAGTTATAATTGAAGGCTGTAGTAAAATAACAGCTATAAGTCCAAATAGTTCTCTGGCCCAAGCACTGATGCTCTCGACAGAATATAACATCATGTGTGGTTGAATAGTTACAGTTAAAGTTCGTAGTAGGACTAAAGCCCTAAGTCCAAATAGAACTGTTACCGAAAATTTGGGTTTAAAGCCTCCCCCTTCTAGGGCTACTTTTTAGTTGATTTTTTTTACAGGTTATGTTATAATGGTTGTAGCTTTACAAGAAATATATTGGCCGCGGATGGGCAATCTGAGACAAAAAACGGACGGGTCGGCAAATGTAAGACTACTACCAAAGTAGCGGCTGCCTATGAAACGTCAAGCCGCC
>JAKQYE010000299.1 GCA_023356605.1 Trichodesmium sp. MAG_R02
ATTCTTTCCAATCTAATTTTCTTTGACGACTTTTTACCTTAGTTGCTGACAATTTTGGGCGAGATAACCATCTATATATCGAAGCTCTTCCTATCCCAAATGTATGAGCTGCTTTGGTAATTGTCCCGCCATTTTCTACAAAATTTATTACTTTTTGTCTGAAGTCTAAACTGTAAGGCATAGTTCAAAATAGTTTCTAGTTGACTTGATTTTATTATACTCAATTTTTGTTTCAATCTTAATTAAAACGACTATAACAGCAGATAGAGAGTTCCATAGTATTTTTCTATCTCACTGGTTGAAAAAATATCAGAAGCTTGATGTATATTTTGTTTTTAGACAAAAAAAATCGACGATGATTAGATGATTAAACGAGGTAAAAAATATTGTAACCTCTCGGAATTATAAAGTAAATGTCGGTGAAACTAAACTATTCTTGAACCAAAAAATAACCAAAATTTTGAAGGTAAAAACATATAATTTACTCGTGTATAAAAAACATTAATTACGTCAAAAATCTGTTCTAGACAAATAGTATATTCTCTCCTATTTATCATCTCCTGAAAATATCAAAAAAATATATAGCCAGAGAATGGGAATTGAAGCCATGTTTAAAGACTATAAAACTGGTGGTTATAATCTAGAATCAGCTAAGGCTAATGAAATAAGATTAAATAATTTAATTTTCTTAATAGCTATTTCATACACAATTAGTTTTTTTCAAGTCCAAAAAATTAAGAACAAAGGGGTTCAAGAATATATATCAAGAACTAATGAAAAAAGTAGAAAAGAAAGAAGACACAGTAGTTTTTTTGTAGGATTATCTATGATTTATTGGGCAATAAATGATGATGTCCATGCTAAGAATTAGTAGAAAATTTAATGTTCCAAAATTGTCATAAATTACCATATTATCAAAGGGGACTCAAAGCGATGAATAAAGTGGTTAATTAGACTATAATTTTTGATTAACAATAAATTAATATATCAGGACTTACGCAGTACCGCTATATATGGTGCAAAAAATTATCATTTTCAAAATATTGCCACTATACATACTGCCGTTGCATAAGTCCTATATATGTGAGGAGTTTAATAATATTATATTATAATACAGCTTGAATAATTATTCAACACAGATGGTGGATAAGAGTAAATTGGCGATCGCTACCTCCCAAACTCAAAATCCCATTCCTTTTTTAATTGAATTATTATTCAACTTATTGTATCAAATGATTACTATATCTACCATTAAGCTTACAAGTCAGCCCGTGAGCCTAACACCTAAAACCTAACACCTAAAACCTAACACCCAACACCCAACACCCAACACCCAACACCCAACACCTACTACTTTGTAGGTTACATTGGATTGAATTAGACATTCTTATAGGCTCGCCTAGCCGTCACAGGTTTAAATTGAGTGTCTACAAACTGCACTGGCTCAAAGGTCTCAATCCACAAATGAGCCCCACAAGGTAACGGGTCATAGGGTTTATAAACTATACGACAAGGACCATGAATCTCCATTTGATAACCCAAATCATTTCTTTTTCCTTGCTTTATAGATATAACTGGCATCAATTGTTCTGAAGTCATCAGAGGTCCTTTCTTAATTCTCTTACCATTGGCTTGAATTTTCTTTTGATTAACATGAATTCTCGTAGGCTTCTTTCCTAGCTTCTTACACCAGACACCTTCTGGACCTCTAGTACCCGGTATAACAACAGGCATTTTATTGTAAAGGGGAATCTGCCAAAATCCTTTATGTTTGTAGGCCCCTTTTATTCTATCCTGGGAAAGTAGAACTCTGACTCTTTGACAACAAATACCCAATAAAAAAGCAGCTTCTCTTGTTCCAAGAGTAGTCTTTTTTACTCTAGCACTATAGTTTTTATTCATAACTATTAAAATTTTACTACAATAACAATACAAATGTATTATTATAAATTATCTTATACTAATTCTCAAAAACTTTGCTGCACTTAGATTTTTGATTTCTAAATACTATAGTCGTTTCACAATAGAATTGAGACAAATGTTTCTTGCCATGAAAGTATTTCAGCCGAAAAAAAATGTATTATCATTATTTAAAATGACTATATTTATGAACGTAATTTTATTGTTAACTAAGCTCTGTGGTTTTTCTAGTGGGACCTAAAAAAAATAAAGCTAGAAAATAGGTTCAAATATAGACTGGAAAACCCTTTTACTTCAAGAATTAGCAAGGGTTCTAGCAATTTTTAGGGCATCCATGTAATTCCCTTGTCTAGGGTAGCTTAGATGAATTTTTTCCACCTAAAAATGTTTAAATAGCATATTTCCCTAGATTATACCTAGATTATACTAAATAAAATTAGTCAATCTTTATCTCGGGCTCAAGTATGTGGGTTGAAATCCGAAATTTCCTTCTTCATCCCCTTGAAAGGGGTAACTTGAGACCTTCTATTCGGAGTTTAGACTAATCGAGTCAGAATAGGGTTCTAGGCCAATTTTACTGAAATCCTTTCAATGGGCAGCATTGCAATAACCGTTATAGTTGTTTTAATAAAGAATTGAGACAAGTATTTATTGCTATAACTCGCGTTTGGTGCAGAAAAAGTTTTCCATCTCTTTTTAAAATGACTATAAGTTAATTTTCCAGAGCCTATGAATTGGTAAAATTTAAGCGATCGCAAGACTTTTGAAAGAGTTTGAATAGGACAACCATTACCCAAACTCACATAAATTAGACAAGTAATATTAATCACTTATTACATAGCTAAGGCTTATATTACTCTTTGGTTCTAATTTTTGGGTTAACATCCTTCTCACCAGATTATTTGAAGAACCCAGAATTTAGCCTAAACTCTAGTTCTATGAAACTCGGTTTTTAGTCCCCACGAGAAGCCCCCACTAATTCCCTAGACCCTAACCAACTCCATCCCTTATATATAAAAGGACTTTTTCAGCAAAGCCTAAACAGAACAATTTAAACCACCTGATTTTTGACTAAAACGAGAATTTTCTCGGTAGTCAATAGGGCAATCTATCACAGCAGGAACATCTTGAGCAAGAGCCTCTTTCAGAGTAGGAATTAAATCAACAGCAGACTCAACTCGATAACCTTTCAAACCAAAACTTTCAGCAAACTTAACAAAATCAGGATTGCCGAACTTAATAAAAGATGACTGGCCAAAATTGTTTTCCTGTTTCCACTCAATCAAACCATAACCACCATCATTAAAAATTAAAGTCACAAAAGTAGTACCCACTCGTAAAGCAGTTTCCAATTCTTGACAATTCATCATAAACCCACCATCCCCTGTAGCTGCCACAACCTTGCGCTCAGGATGAACTAACTTGGCAGCGATCGCTCCTGGAATAGCAATACCCATTGCGGCAAACCCATTAGAAATCAAACAAGTATTGGGGCGCTCACAATGATAATGTCTAGCAATCCACATTTTATGGGCACCAACATCAGAAATAACAATATCCTCCGGAGCCATAACCTGACGTAAATCATAAATTAGTTTTTGAGGCTTAATTGGAAATCCATCATCCTTACCATATCCCTCATATTCAGAGCGCATATTTGTTCTAATTTCTATAACAGTTGGACTTAATTGATTGATCGGCTCCGAGCGTCGCAAAATTTCATTCAAAGAATCTGAAATATCTCCAACTATTTCAGCTATGGGAATATAACTACTATCAATCTCCGCATATTTTGCCGCAATATGAATAATCGGAATTTCCCCTTGAGGATTCCATTTTTTCGGTGAATATTCAATCAAATCGTAACCTACTGCAATAACCAAATCTGTTTGCTCAAAAGCACAAGTAATAAAATCCCGTTGTTGTAATCCTGTTGTCCATAAAGACAGAGGATGAGTATAAGGAATGACACCTTTTCCCATAAAAGTATTAGCAACAGGAATATTTAATTGCGTAGCAAATTCTGTTATAGCCTCACTTGCATTCCCTCGAAGCCCTCCATTTCCCACTAAAATAATAGGGTTTTTGGCTTTAGAAATTGCTACTGCTGCTTCGGTCATACTCTGATAAGCAGAATAAGATTTTTCCCGCTTATCTGGGTTCAAGGGCTTCCCTTCTACTGACATTGTTGCAATGTTTTCTGGTAAGTCGATATGAACCGCACCAGGTTTTTCTTGTTGAGCTACTTTAAATGCTTTGCGGACAATTTCTGATGTATTACTAGGGCGAACAATTTGAGCATTCCATTTAGTTACTGGAGAAAACATGGTCACCAAATCTAAATATTGGTGAGATTCAATGTGCATTCTATCGGTACCAACTTGACCTGTAATTGCTACTAAAGGTGCGCCATCTAAATTAGCATCAGCAACACCAGTCATTAAATTAGTGGCCCCAGGGCCTAATGTTGATAAACAAACTCCTGCTTTTCCTGTTAGACGACCGTAGACATCTGCCATAAAAGCAGCACCCTGTTCATGTCGGGTAGTAATAAATTGAATTGAAGAACTTTTCAGAGCTTCTAGAATGTTTAAATTCTCTTCTCCAGGAAGCCCAAATATATATTTTACCCCTTCTTTTTCGAGGCATTTGACTAATAATTCTGCAGTGTTCATTTTGATTTTTCTCCTCTCATAAGTGGACTTTTGGAAAAATAGGTTGAAAATAAAGTCAAAACTTTGTAAAATGACATTTTCACCTGAAATAAACTGTTTTCTTGATATAGCAATCCTATCTGAAAATTGAAAGAGATGGGTAACTAGAAGGCACTTATGCTGGAGGCAGAAACCAAAAGGAACAGTGGTTGGAGCTATTTTTTAAGAAAACTAGTAATTTTTGGTAGTGCGTCAGCAAAGTGTGGGATAAATAATTAGGTGAAACAAGCTCCAAGGATTGATATAGCTCTCGCCCTTGCTCCCTTACTCCAATTTAGCTCTTTGTGCCGCAGTACTTTCTTTGGGCTATGGCCACTCTTTGTTTGAATATTAAGTCAACTAAATATGTGTAGATTGGGGTTGTGAGTTAGCGATCGCTACTCTACACCTTCACTAATAATAATTCAGGACTTACGCAGTACCGCTATATATAGTGTATATTTGGCAACAAATTCAGATTTTTACACTACAAGTAGTTATTTTGCGTAAGTCCTGTAATTTTCATTCTCACAAAATCCGTCAATTTTTTCTAGAGTTAATATCTTATCAACTCCTATTTATAGTCGTTTTAATTAAGATTGAAACAAAAATTGAGTATAATAAAATTAAGTCAACTAGAAACTATTTTGAACTATCCCTTACAGTTTAGACTTCAGAAAAAAAGTAATAATTTTTGTAGAAAATGGCGGTACGATTACCAAAGCAGCTCATACATTTGGGATAGGAAGAGCTTCGATATATAGATGGTTATCTCGCCCAACATTGTCAGCAACTAAGGTAAAAAGTCGTCAAATAAAATTAGATTGGAAAGAATTAGAAAAAAATGTAAAACAAAATCTAGAGTCGAGCGTTGTCAGACAGAACCAAAAAATTTGGAGTTAATCAACCAGCTATATTTTATGCTTTAAAAAGAATGAATTTTCCTAGAAAAAAGAAACAACTTCGTTATAGAGAAAGAAATAGAGAAGAAAGGATAAAATATTATCAGTTTTCCCTCGAAATTTTATCAAAAAATTTGGAAGTAAAAGCCTTGTATTTATAGATGAATCAGGATTTGAAGATAATCAAGACAGTATTTATGCCTAGTTAAAAAAAGGGAAAAAAAGTTTATTGTGAGCAAGAGGGAAAACGAGGTAAAAGAGAAAATTTAGTAGCCGGGAGAAGAAAAAAGGAAAAAGATTTAATAGGGCCAATTATATTTAAAGTCACCCTAAATGCCGTGGGATTTGAACAATGGTATGATCAACATTTATTACCATCAGGACTTACGCAAAGACACTACATATAGCGCATGACAACTTCGACGAACTTCACGCTTTGTCTCATGCGTTAGCCCAACTTTGCGTTAGCAATCGCCTAACTATTTTATTCAAGAAAGTTTTAGTTTTTCAAGTCAAATAACCTTCATTTTAATTGAAGGATGTTTCAATTGGTCGGTTAGATATTTTGACAATAATCCGTGCTTAACTTGATAAATACTTTGGTCTATTTTAGAAGCAAATCTTTTTAAGAAGTTCCACACACTCCATTGCACAAGTAATATGATTTTTTTTAATTATTCGCAGACGACACGCTCCACGCGTTCATTACCTGTTAATTGTTTAATTTCTCGATTGATATCTTCGAAATACCATCGAGTTTGAGATTCAAATTATACATCATCAGGACTTACGCAGTGCCGCCATATATAGTGCATTTTTGACGATAAATTCAGATATTTACACTACAAGTAGTACCTTTACGTAAGTCCTGATCATAAGAGTGATGATTGACTTAAGTCATTAGTGACAATATATTCGGCAACAGTAGGCAGATACACATAATCCAAAATATTTTCACTTTTTTGCAGAGTGGAAAGCCTTTAATTTTGATTCTTTTTCCGGGTTATTTTCAGTCTCATTCCAATTTAAGTCTTGAACTTTTTTGTATTTTTCAATCGCGACCTGTATCATCAACGCGCGCGATTACTTTTTAAAGGACAATAATAAATTTTTCTATCATTATCTATTAATCCCAT